>NZ_JAMPNV010000004.1:0-295354 GCF_028479565.1 Providencia sp. PROV202
AAATATAACACAATGAACTGGTATCGGTTAAGGATGCCAGTTCAATTACACAAACTTCAACCAACAAAAAACCTGCCGGAGCAGGTTTCATCAATTATTTACATTTCTCATACCATATCTTCTGGAAATCTTCTTCAGATATAGATTCACCTTCAAAATCAAATAATGGGTTTGAAAACATGCGCTCACCATCATTGCTAGAGGAGACCACAACAATAAATCTCTTATACTTATAAGGTAATTCATCTTTAAATGTAAATACTTCTCCGCAAACGTCACCAACGACCTTGCGACTCATACTTGCACCTGCTGGGTAAAAATTAACATTTCTCATATCAGCAGCTTGTGGCTGATGCATAAAATCAATCACAACTTGCTTAGCTCCGTCAATAATTGTCGGTTTTTTAGTAGTACTAACTGAGAGCCCTACAATAAAAGCTAATAATACCAACAGCAAAATGCACAAAACTCGCAAAATTTTAGCATGCACGCCAAATTACCACTCGTTAAATCAAATGATTGAAATGTACCCTCAATGCAGAGTTCAGGCAATAAAAAACCCACCGGAGTGGGTTAGTCTATTTTTATTTTGATAATAGAAATTGAACTGGTCTCAATTTCTACTCTCTCGTGACATAACTGCCTAGAATCAAAAGGTCTAGACCAAAAACACAACCAATTTTCTAAATCTTCAAGAGAATATTCTTTGGTTGCCAAGCCGCTAGCTATGTCTACCATATCATCTTCAGGAGCCGTTAACTCATAGCCATTAAGCAATAAAAAAATATAGCCCGCCATCATGGCAGTTCGTTTATTTGCATTGGCAAAAGGATGATTTTGAATCAGGCTTTCAATTAACACTGAGGCAAGAACAAACATATCGTCTGTTTGTTCATAGTATTTGACTTGGCTTGGTCTTGATTGAGAAGAGCTAAGATTGTTGAAATTCAATACCTCTATTGGCTCATTGGGAGTTTGTAGCTCTATCAATTTTCTATTGATGTTTATTAGATCATCAGTAGATAGATAGTTAATCCCTTCAACAAACTCCCCTGTGATATTCAACACTCACTATACCTTAGCTAATTTTTCCATGGCTTTTTCGTAACGAGCGAAACCGAAGTCAAATGCATTTTTGACTTGATTATCGTGAGAACATTGCTCGCTAATAGCAGCTCTTGGTGCTGCAATTTTACTTTTATCACGAGCAGGTATACTTAAGCGGCTAGGCTTTTGAAGTGCATGCCCCATATAACCCTCTCATATTGTTGCTTAAAAAATTATGTGTCTTGTACATACGTCGTATTTACACTGTATGCTCTGCACATAATAGAAGCTTTGACAAGTAATAACAACCCCAGAGGTTAATCATAAATACCTTTATAAGCATACATAAGTGGCTATAAGTGGTTTTGTCACATTAATACCTTAACAATAGTGTTTTTATAGTACTACTTCACTACCTCGCATTGATTTGTTTTAACTTGGGCAATTATTCACGCGAAAAAATAACCATTTGTATCATATGCAAGCTCCTCCTATCTTTTATTCATCAGCTCTAGGGCTTTGATCTCCATAATCCTTAAATCATCAAACACGGTCGCTTTATTTTTGATGTTAAGTAGCTCTAAAACATTGGGAATAACGCTATAGTCAAGTCCCGTAGCACCATTCATACCAACTCTCCACTGTGTACTCATCGCAGAAAATACCAGATATGACTCCCAGACATCAGGAACAACTTCAACATCATCAAGATCAGGAGGAAAGCCAAAAGCTCGCTCAAAATTTTTAGCCTCTTGCTTTGTCATTCCCCTATACATTGCTTCAGCGACCGATATTAGTTTTTTTCACGATTACCTAACAATTCATTGTAATACGTTGTTGTAATAGCCCCTGCGGCTGATGGATAGTTGTCAAATAACAACTTCAAATTATCTTCGTTATAAGGCTCTTCAATTGCCCAATCAGCAATAATTTGAGCAAAGAATTTGTTTACTGACTCATTTTTCAATTCTTCCAATTTACTCATTGGTAAATGATTGAACGTAAATGTCACAACCTCCGGCTCACTTTTGCCAGCCACACGGATTTTTACATCAGCCTTAAATATTGGATTGGGATTCAGAGTGAATTTCGCCATTAGTTTTCCTTAAAAGCCCCCAAAGGGGCTGTTATTATGCGGTAGTGTAAATTTGCATATCTGATTTAAGAGAGAAACGTGCAGATACGTTTTCAACCTCGTTAATTGCAGTATTAGGAACGCGTTGGAATGACACACTAGCTGAGTAGTAACGGTCTTCACCAGCCCGTTTATTATAAAAACGAATCGCTGTTAACTGCTTTGTATCATCCAAGGACATTAATAACCCTCGAATAGGTAATTTCGCATCATGAGCAAATGTATAAACCTGCACAATACCCGATTTATAGGTATCAACTGTTTCTGCTTGCTCATCTTCTAAGAATTGAATTTCTTGTGTTTGCTGCTCACCACCTTCTGTTGATAAGGTCATGACTTGGGGCATTACTTCCCATTCTTGAACTGATTTTAGCGTTCCTTTGCCGCCGCCAATCGGAAAACGTTCTGTATCTGTCGTATCAACACCATCAAGCGTGATACTTGTGTTTTCTGCTGATTTCACACGAAAGACACCAGACATTTGTTTCCACCCAGATGTGATGAGAACAACATCTCCGGCTTTAATGCCACTTGATGCTGCGACAGAAAGTACAGCTTCAGTGGCATTACTTGCCGCCGTAAACTCAACATCTTTTCCGTATTTACTCGCAACATAAACACGTGAGCCATTAGGAATGTTATAAGCCATTATGAACCTCATTTTTATGCATAAAAAAACCGCCATTTAGGCGGTCGTTTATCGGATTGAATAACATCGATAGGATGTACGTACTGGAATGATGTAGTTGATATCACTAGTAAGAGGCGGTAGCTGATTTGGTTCACCGTCGAGATACAGTGACTCCGTGAGTGTTAGACCATTTTCGAGCTGCTCTTTGACGGCATCAACCAAGCTAATAACCGCCGAATCACCATTACCAATCTTTTCAACAACATTAAGTTGAATAACACCTTTTTGAACTGGCATATCTAACGCTAGACCTAGATTTTCGGTTATGGCTGGCATTATATGTAATTGCAAATATGGAGTGCTAATATCGTCAAACTCAATATTTGACCAAGCCACCTTCACCCCTTCTTGCTTAGCAATTTTTGCCACCAGCGCACGAATAGACTGATTGATTTCAGATTGTTTCATTTACTTCATCTCTGCGATAGCGTCTCTAAAGAACTTACCTACGTTTTCAGCGGTAATTGCAATCATGCCATTAGGAGCTTGTCTTGAGTGCCCCATTTCCAACCTGTAGGCATAAGGAACATTGTTAGTAAAATAGATAGCATTCATACCCACTTTGAACTGCTCAAGCACATAATTACCAACCGCCTTAGTCATATTGCCTGATTTATCAACTCGCCCAGTTTCACCATCAGCAGGTGAATCAAAAGTGACTTGCCAATTCCCACGGAATCGCCCTCCTGTATACCCCGGAGGTGCCTTGATATCCATAGAGTCATTAACGCGAACTCGTTTTTTTAACAAACCCCTTTTCGGTGTCAGATTATTAGGGTCTTTTCTCAGTGCTTCATTGTGCTCAAACACAGCTTGATTATAATTAACAGCCGTCTGATTAACTTCCCATAGTTCAGGATTACCAACCGGAGACATTTCAACTAACTGTGCGAGAATCTTGAATCCCGTTTTACTTACTACCGTTTCCATATTTGCTTGAGATTTCTCTACAAACAAATTAACGGACCTCATGAATGAATCAGTCATATCAAGCCCTCAGCTGAGGTTTGTAGCAAATAACAATATCAGCAGGTTTCACGGGGTTAGGCTCATGCACGCGAAGCCAGATACCATCAACAAGAACAGAATCCCCTTTTCGAATATCAACCTCTGGAGAAAGAACCATTTTAATATCCGTAGAGAGAATTAGAGTTCCATCAATTTCATATGGTTTGTACAAAACCTTTACACCAATAATTGAAAATAGAGACTCAGGCTCATGATGCTCAACACCATTATCATCAACCCAATGCTTGCCAGCGCGTTTCACTTGATATGAAGCACCGTACTTTTTCAGTATTCGTAATGCTGTGTGACAACCTCGCTGATAAATATTCATCACTACCTCACTGCAAATGTGTTAATCGCCAAGCCTTCTGAGCTATCCATCAAGCCGCATAGCAAACCTTTCAGCCAAGCGAAATTAGGTGCACCAGTATTGGTGCCTTCTGCATACTTCAAATCAATTGCTCCCTCAATACGTTCAGAAATTATTTCTGCACCTAATGTTGGCTGCAATTCATTCTCTTGTGCTTCAAGTGCAAGGCGACACTGAGCCTGTATAACCTGATGAGGAATCGCATCACTAGCAATTTCAACCCCATCACGAAACAATCCAGTACGAGGAAAAGATAAAGGTTGCATACTGTCGGAACGCTTACCCTTCCATTTTTGGGATTCTAAGAAGTCCATAGCAACGATGAGTAATGATTCGAGTGATTTCCTGTCTGATAGGGTTAAATTCCTGACTTTCGCATATGCTTTTAAATCTTCAATGCCAGCATAACTATTAAACGTAGGTGAGTTTTTATCGGCATCAATCATGACCACCTCAAAATAAAAAGGGGCATTACGCCCCTATCTTCACTTGCCATCAGTAGTTTTTTTCCTTTTAGCTACTTCTGGCTCTATTGCTTTACTGCATTTTTGCCCTGAGCAGTTAATTTAATCATCACACCTGCTGTCAGTTTGTTGCTCGTAAAATGTTTTTTCCAGTTACCCGCAGTACCTAACTTGGTTAGATCTGGGTTTTTACCTTTTGATTCATCCCAGCTATACCCAAGCACACCGACGTTAACAACGCCTTCACCACGATACCCAATTTCTAAGTTTTCCTTATCATTGATCTCAAATGAGCGGAAGGTTGGTTCTTGTGACTCGATGATAGTCACAGCTCCAGGAACAAGACCAAAAATAGCATCAACTGGCGCACTGTCTGTTACCAAGACGGGTTTACCTAACGTTCCCGGCTGCCCACCATAGATAACCACACCAGCCTCTTCGTATACTTTGTTATCAATCGCTTGGTCAACAATATCGAAATACGTAGTAGAGTGCATGACGAAAAGATTTACACGGTTAAACTTGTCCCCATATCGACGCAGCCCCTTGGTGAGTGTTTTTTTCCCATCTGTAGCAATGTCTGCTGTCACGACCATATCAGCATTACTGCCGATAGCTGCCCCCAATGCGGCTAAGGAATATTTAATGTAACCTTCTAGAGATGCATCAGCAGCATCAATACCAACTAGCTCAGAAAATTCAGATACATCTCGTCCTCGACGTTTAAATGCCTCTTCCGTTGTTGCATATGGACCATATTTCCATGGAGCTTTCACTTCAACAGATTCGCCCGCACCAATTTTTTTACTCTCTACTGTTCCTGTTGAATCAACATCACGATGCTCAATCGATCCACCAATTTGATAGAAAGCACGTTTACGGAAATCACCTTCAATAAAAATGTTATCAAGCACAATGGCACCATTCGATGCCTGATTAAATACTGCTAAATTATCTTGGCGACGCTCTAAAAACGCTGTTTGCGCCAAGTCGTTGTAAATTACTAAATCGCTATTAGTCGTCGTAGCCATTACTTATCTTCCTTTACTCTTTAGGTAGTTTTAAAAATGTGTCACGTCCATATCGGCGAATATAATCAGCTTTCTCACTCGCAGACATTTGAGAACGTTTAAGGTGTGCACCACCTTGTTTATGTTTTCCTGCATCCGTCCCTGAAGCAGCAGGGAACAAATGAGGCGCGCTTTCTTTTAATGATTCGACCCATTCAACAGGTGATAACGGTGTTCGACCATCTTTCCCCATAATTGGATTACCATCATCATCAACGGCTACGGCCTGACCTTCATCGTTGATTTGGAAAATGCCTTTGGCACGTAAAATTAAGTCTTCTTGTGCGCTAGCTAATGCGCCGGCTTTACCAGCAGCAGAGCGCACTTCATCTCCCAATACACGTTGGCGAAATTTATTAGCAAAAGCCTCAGCCCTTTCCACTCGGCTATTGGCTTCTTTCAGTTGTTTATCAACGTCATTGCGTAAACGCTCAGTACGTTTATTAATGACTTCATCAATTTTGCCGTCAGCGATTAACTTGGCTTCTTCATCATTTTCAAAACGTTTGAGAATTCCACGTACAGCATCGGGATCAATACCATCAAAACGCTTGAGATTATCGTTTTGCTCTTTGAGCTTACCCAATAACTCATCACGTTTAGCCTTCAACCCAGCTACTTGCTCACCGACTGCTTTATCGATAATGGCTTGAATTTCCGGTGTGATTACAGGTGCAGTTCCACCGCTTCCACCACCAGCTCCATCATCAGCCTGTGAGTAATATTTGCGTTCGATATTCATAAATAACATGTTGTTCCCCTTGGGATTCATTGCGCCTAGCGCGTTAAAGTAAACCAGCCCTTGGCTGAATTTAGGCAATAAAAAAGGTCACCGAAGTGACCTTGTTAAATCGTTAATTGATTAGCTATAACCTGCATCTTTAAATGCTTTTTCGTCTAGCTTTTTGAGTTGTTCTAACGAAATAAATTCTCCCTTATCTGTATAAAATTCAGAAGGATGCATACCGCCCTCCTTCATTAATCTAAATCGTGTTTCACCGAACACTTGCCGTTGTCGCCATTCTGGTTGTCGCTGTACCCAATCAAGAAAATTGGTCTCTGCTGGAACTTGCCCATCCATTGATGCTCTCGTTCCTGCGTCCATCTCATTCACATCAATACCTAATTCACGCCATGACTTAGTGACGAAAGTTTCCGTTGAGCGACAATTAAAATGGATTTTACCGGGACCTTGTAGATAGGGGATTTTGTGGCCTATTGGTTTACCTTCCAGAGTATACTTCAGCCTATCCCGGGCAATGCAATCATGGGAGGTTTTATTATCGAGAGTGGATAGCCACTGTTTGCAGTCAAGGATATCTTTATTAGCTTCAGCAAATTGTTCTCTTGCTGTCGCTTGTAAGTGACTGATTGCCGTCTTCGCTATCGTTGTTACGTTAGCTCTACTAAGTTGTAAGGCACCATCTTTATAGCCTTGATTTGCATGACCTCTGATTTTACGCCCAATCTCTAGCGCACTATCGCCATTTAAATAACCATTGCGAACAGCATTGTTTATGCGTGTCATGCGGTCAGATTCTAATCCAGCAGCCCACTCAGACAGTAATTTCCCTTGAAATGGACGAGACATTGCTGAGGAAAACAACATCTCCTCTGTAATACTCATAAGCGGATATTGACGTAGAACAGCATCAGGTAATACAGAATCGAATAATGAAGAATAATAACCCGCTTCATACAATGCATGTTCTCTCATTTCTGCTGTTAGCAACGTAAACGCACTGTCAATCGCACGTTTATTAATAACTTTCACACTCAACAGTAATGACTCTAATCTCCTTACAGTAAAGCTATTAACGTCAATAGTGGCATCATCTAAGGCAACAATAAGCGAAGCTGCTAATTCAGCGTCAAACTCATTGAGTACATTTATCATGCGCTTTGCAACACCCGTAGAATAACGACCAGAAAACAAAGCATGAGCAATCAATTCATCCCTTAATCGCTCATTCACTGACTTCATGTTTCACCTACCATTGTCGGCTCTTGGTTGTTAAGCTCATCGACCACCATATCAACATCATCAGCGGGGTCGATAACATCATATTTCTGTAAACTTCTCACCAAGTCAGATTTACGCGTTGCACCAGATTGCCATGCAGCAACAATTTCGCGGATCATCGAACTGTCAGCAATGTGATTAACGAGATCTTTGTTAATTTCAAAAGAAGTGTCTTTAGTATCTAAACCTAAGTATTCAGCGCACCACATTAACGCTTTGCTAAACGCATCTGAGACATTCGAACAACAAATACTAAGGATAGAAGTTTGGGCGTTTTGCTCACCAACAGACTGAATAACCGTTTTGACTTTACTGTCAGCGGAAACCAATTGAGCGCCCAGTGCCACCATATAATCACGCTTACTGTCCATAGCTTCTTTAGCCAACATATTTGGCTGAGCTTGCTCGTAACCAAAGAACCCTTTCACTGGCAGCATTAAAGGTGAACGAGACCCAACCATGATGCCTGTTTTTTCTAAGTGATCTCGCCACTCTATATCTAACCCGCCTAGATATGGCTGAACTTGCCCACAGAAAAATACTGAATCTTCATAATCAGCAGAATTTCGATAATGCCCTAGATTAATTTTTGCCAAACCTAACAATGGCGCCTCATCTATCGTATGGTCATTGTTTTGAGCACCCATAAACGTAAATGGAATTTCATCCCAAGCACCACTACCTGCACGCTCTGGAATATATTCAGAGTGGATTTGATACACACTGCTGCCAGCTGGCTTGCGATATACTCTACAGATAAACTTGCCATCTTCTATCACTAACACGCGGTATTGAATGGCATCTTTAAATCCAAAACCGTCCGCCTCTTCAACAGTCTCTCGCAATACCACCAGCGTTAGCATCGTCCTGCCATTAATACGATCAGTCCGCCAGTTAATAATATCTTCAGCACGATATTGAAATATGTACGGGAGCTTAGAGTCGCTGTTGTAATCAACATATAGCCCATGTCGTCCCACTTCCAATACCGATTCAAGAGAGGATTGAGCTAATTGGTAAATGCTTGAACCTGCACCATCTGCATCATCTTTTAAACAAGACAGCTTTTCAGCAACAGCAATCAATGGATCTTTCTTGAATGCCATCCCTATCATACCGTTACGAGTGTTACCTGTTATTGGGTAAAACACCGCACGGTCTTGATAGTCTTTATTGCGCTTTTTCTTACGCTCACTTTCCTTTTCTTCCAATTCAGGAAGATAACTCTTTACTTCCTCGCCACCTCGACAAACAGCGCGAACTAACTCCCACTGAGGAGCAGCCGTTTTATACTCCGGTCGAGTAAAATCAACATTATTTATACTCATCAGAAGGTTGTTCCTAAGTTAATTTCGAATGCTGGTCGTTTAACGTTCCGTCTACTTACAGCAAAATATCTAAACCCATCAGCATCATGTGATGTGTAATCATGAAGTGGTTTATCTTTCCAGCAACCTCGTTTGTCATCCCACTCTTTTCGGTATGCTTCGAGATGAGCAATGCCTTCACCACATTTATGTTCGTCAAAGACACACAGAGGAAGAATTTCACGTACAGCCTCAATACCTTCATCAATAGAAAGCTTTGGCACTACGTCAAATTGAATCGAGTAAATTTGCCCGTCAATTTCATACCCTTCACGAGCTAGTTCTCTACGCGATTTCGCATCTGAACCAAATTCACGGTTATCAATATCATGTGGTCCATTATGACTCGCGTATGTGTAGCCTTTATCTTTCAGCACTTTCATATAATGTCTTAGACCTTCACCACTGTTTGAGTAATGGTCTATCACATGGAATTCATCACCTACTTCACGAATAAACCAAATTGAGGTTGAGTCACCAACGCCAATATCCCAATACGTATGAACGGGTAAATGTGAATTATCAGGGAGTGAGCCAATGCGCTTATTTTCGTACAGAAAGCGGAACTGCTTAGCATAGTAAGCACCTTCAACCGATTGCTGGAATGCCTCTGAGGGTATTGACGGATATTCCCGCTTCATATCATCGCCAAGTGTTTTTTCTTTTGCGTAGTACCACGCTTTCTGATGCTCATCTAGGTGAATGCCATGCTTGCGGGATATCTCATCAAAGTAATCAATTAATCGCTGTGGCAATTGCTCAACAGGATCAATCGCATACTCAGGATTCTTCCACCATGAAAAGAAAAAGAATTTCCAATCTAAGTTAGATAGCGTTTTACACTGAATTTGCGCTTTCTCGGCCGACTGACAATAATCATAAAAATAGCCCGCCCGCCCCTCAGCAGTGCTTTCAATTGTTGTAAAACAGTCACTTGATACAGCTTCAAACGCACCAGTAACTATCTCACGAGCTTTTTCAGGGTACTTTGCACATATCTTTCCGAACTCAGATACATGCAAGTATCGAAGAGTGCCACCACGAAATGACGTGCTGATATAAAGTGACCCTCCTTTACTAAAAACCAATTCACCAGCAGCATCATTACTCGCCGGATTTGCAGCTTTAATTTCTTCGGGTAGCTTTTCGTAGGCATACTTTATTTTTTCTCTGAATAACCGTTTGGCATCGTTCAGTGTATGAGCTATCAACGCACATTTAGCAGCTTCAAATAGCGCCGCATCTAATTGGATAATGCAAACCTCAGTCGTAAAACCAAGCTGACGAGCCTTTAGTATAATGTTTCGCGTATGCATCCCTTCAAAGTATTCAAGCTGCTCAGGCGTCATTTTAAATCGAACTGGCTTACCTTCTTTGTTAGTGATCCAGTACAAGTGATTCAATCGCCAGAGCTTATCTCTTAATAATGCAAGATATTCTGGCTTCATACTTATTCCTTCGATAGGTCGTCCATCAGTGACGATATAGTGTCGGATACTTTATTCTGCTGCGCGTCATCCAGCCCGTATGCCTGGCGCTCAAGTCCAATTAGGTTTTTAAGTGTCTCGCTTAATGCTTTAGCAGATTTAACACGTTCGGGGAGAGAGATGATTGAATTGTAGAGTTCATTGAGTTTGTCTCGCCCATTGCTATCAGGCTCAAACATTAATTCACCTAGCTTCCTTAAAGCAGGTACATCCGTACATTCAGCAGATAGCTCATCAAATAAACTGTTGGTTAACTCCCTAGCCCTACGAATATCACCCCTATGTTCCATACGAACATTGGCAATGACTTCAGCATTAGCTTCGATAAGTTGCCGCTCAGAAATAGCCTTCTCAGCGGCAACCAGAGTGGCAACCTCTCTTTTGGCAACCAAGTTTTCAGCTCTAGCCTTAACCTTTGCTTTTAAATCTCGTTCCCATCCTTCTTTCTTTGCGCGTTTACTTATCGCTTGATGGGTTATCTCATATTGAGAGGCTATTTCTCTTATAGACATTACGCCAGCTCGGTAAGCAGACTCAATAGCCTCCCAATCTGGTCTTTTGAACATTATTCACCCTCATGATAAATCAAAAAGCCAATACAAAAACAAGATCTGCATCTTTCACAAAAATCTTTAATTTGATTTAAATCAGAATAATAACAATTAAATTGTTGTATTTTAGTTTTTCATTGTTAATTTCATTGCTAAATGCAATATTTAGTATTGCTGCAATCCCCCTTATTGTGTTCATTGCAATAAGGGGTTTTTTATCTACAAACTCTTATCTTTACATCTTAGCCAGCAATTCTTCTGTCGATTGGTTTCACCAAAAATCTAAAACCTTCAGCAAGAAAACACTTATGCTTTAACTATTAACATTTCTTAAAGAGTTTCTCATAACAAATTAAAACCATTTTTAGCGAAAATATTTACATTGAAGGTATGTTATTTTAAATATTTAAAGGAGAGTCAAATGAAACTAACTTCAATAGACCATGTGCATGTATATGTCGATGACCTCAATGAAGCCGTAAAATGGTATAAAGATATTTTATTCTTTACCGTTACACCCAAATACAAGTTTTGGTTTGATCAGGGTGGTCCATTAGCCATAAACAATAATGATGTCCACCTTTCCTTATTTAAAAGGACATCACAAAGCATCGGTAACACAATCGCTTTTGGTACAGATAAGACTACACTGATGGAATTCATAGAACACCTGAGAATCAACAACATTCAATTTTCTATCGTTGACCATGATGTGTCTATATCCATCTATTTCACCGACCCATACGAAAATAAGTATGAAATAACAACATATGAGCACTTCAAAATATAAAAATCATAGTTAATTAGGTAATAAAAAACCCGCACAAGGCGGGTTGTCTCTTGCAGTAATTACATTTTACTTTTCAATAAATTAATGTCGCTATAAATAATCCACTTTTGATTCTATTGAAATATCAATACTCTTTGTCTATCAAAACCATTAGCGCTAGCAAAGCTAAGGTATTCATCTAAAAGTTCTGGCGGCATAGTTGGTGTACGCGATAACACCCATAAGTAATCTTTATTAGGGCCCACAACTAGTGAATACTGGTAGTCGTCATCAAGCTTAATAATGTTATAACCGCCGTAAAAAGGACCGAAAAACGACACTTTCAAGGCACCTATATCCGAAGATTCAACAAAATAAGCCTTTCCTATACTCTCTTTCCATTTTTTCCCTTGTGAATCCCATCCTCTGTTGACTACCTTTACACCACCATCATTGCGTAGAGAATAGTTTGCAGAAACTTTACTTAGTCCCTTTTCAAATCGATTATCTATTCTAGCAACTTCATACCATTCGCCAAGATAATGGGATAGTTCAAAATGTTTAACTGGTGTTATGTCATGTGGTACTTTCACACTACACCCATTAAGTAACAGCATACTTACAAACATAAAAACTGACTTTATCTGCATTGCAACCTCACATAAAATTGATCTATGAAGATACTTTCGCATAAAAAAGAGCACAGAGCGACTATAGTGATTTAGTATTTCGTGACTATAGAACCCTCGTATTTAGATAAAGTCATTGTCGCACTAACTTGGATTACACTAGCCAGTGTGGTAAACCGATTGATGATAATATTAAAAGAATACCGACTAACAGGTATTGAAATACATGAAGCATATGGATAAATAACTCTTTGAATATCATAGAGTTTACTCCTTGCTGCTAAGGTTATTTTATTATCAAAATGCATAGTATCATCTAAAATATAGCAGCTCTTTTTAATTTGTCAGATATCATGTTTCACTAAAGTATTTAGCTAATGCTATTGCTAGTAATCAGCTTTCACGTTCCATATCGATTCAATTAACAATTAAATTATTCTGCTATAATGAAAAATGAACTTTGGCAGTCTGTAACCTCACACAATGTAAGGAAGGAAGTATGATTAAAAAATTCAGTTTACTCATATGCTCATTAGCTATTATTACGAGCTTGACTGCCTGTAATACGACAAAAGGCGTAGGTAAAGATATAGAAGCCAGTGGAGAAGCCATACAAAGAGCTGCTGAGTATAATTAAACTTTGCCCAATCCTAAAAGCTTAGATATAAATACATCCTCTTGAGCCATAATATTTAAGAAATAGCATAGCCCGTATTAATTGATGAAATTGAATGTTTGACGTCAGATTCATCATTATAATTTTTAGGGTGAATTTTCATTAACTGATTCTAACTTATAAGAGATATTACATATGAAAAGAAGAATAATTATTGCTACATTAATGACATTATTTATTCCAGCCATTGCGAGTGCGTCATGCGAAAGCGTTGTTGAAGAAATTACGCAAAAAATTATTAACAATGGCGTGCCTGAAGAGAGCTTTACCATTACCGTCGTTTCAAATGAAGAAGCAGCCTCACAACAAGGTACTGTTGTAGGTAACTGCTCTAATGAAACACAGAAAATTATTTATACAAAAAAATAACTCATGCTATGCAGAGGGCTCTAAATGAAGCCCTCTCGCTTTTTATTCTAGTTGTAGAACGCCATGTTATTCAGAGCTTGAATGAGCGATCAAGCCTACATATATAATTTCGTCACCTTCACTAATAATGTCAATTCAATTGTATAAAGCTGTTGTTCTTCTTCGTGTACAAATTCATATAATGGCTTAATTTTCTACTATGTTAATACAAACTTACTAAGTTGAGTGATAATCCCATTTGGATTAGAAAATAAATAGTGATACTATTTTCTCGCTGGTCAAGGATGACTAGCCCTACAATAATTATGAGTTAATCTTAAAAACTCCCCTTTAACTGAAGGGGAGTTTTTAATTTTTTAGGAACAGTCTTATTCACTTATTTACGGAATCAACATAGCACTTTTCAATTAAAAATTGCTTTATTTCTATGTTTGTTGTTGTTTAATTTTCCGGATTACTTTTTTGCAAAAAAAATCGCCATTTCTCGAGGCTCCGTTTTGTAATATCTTATTGAGATTACTACCTTTTTAAGGTTGCCCCCATTCACGATTAACGTATAGTGACGCTTATTCATAAGTAGTTATTCTCATTTAGCCTCGATATCTGGGGCATTTCTTTATTGTTCAATTTTCCGTATTGCTTTCCTATTGAAAATATACTTATACTATTGGATTAAACTTTCATTACATAAGAGAACTGTATCAATATATATATATGTATAATAACCCCGTTACTCTCTTACTAATATTTATCCCTACTCTTGCCTGCATCCTATTGATTATTGTTAAAGATAAAAAACAACCAAATTTAACGACACTTTTTTTAAAATTCTCTATCTACCTGTTAAGCACTCTGACTTTCATAAATTTAATTTTTTTTGCAAGGGCATTTACTGATTGGTATTAACGTAAACACTCCGCTCTAATGTAATCTTGCAAACCAAGTATCATATTCTTGGATTCTGCGATTCGCTGCCTGAGTAGCCAATAATTTCCGATAGCGGAGTCAGTAGGTCTGGCGGTTGTTCCATCATCCACGCCGGAGGTGGAATTGGTTTCGACTTTCTGGCAGCTGGCTCGGATGTACACCCGCTCAGGATTACGCTCAGCAGCAATACGCAACTCATCAATTTCAATTTTTGCATTGGCTAGTTCCTGAATATGTTTAGTATCGAGTTTATGGAGAGATTGGACACGTTCTTGGTAATCCTCATTAATTTTGACCTGCTCTGTCAACTCAACGAGTAGTCCGGCATTTTTGGTATTTAACTCACCTATCCTCTCGTGTTGTTTCCACATTCCCCATATCGCTATCAATGCGACAATAAATAACAATACGCTGACTTTATTCATGGCGATTACCATAAAGACGTTTAAAAACTAACTTGCCGACCTTTGTAATGCTCGATAGCTTTTTGGCAACGCTTCTCTAAACTTACCTTGTCAGTGCCACCACAAGTGTCGTCTCGAAGTGCGTATACGCCAATTGCCAAGTAGATGGGTAGACAGATAATAAAGTAGGATAAGCATAAGCAAACTCGCCAAGACACACGGTTTTTTCTACCTCTCGTCTCGTCATTAGCCCTTTCCACGCCTTCCCCCCTGCATATATCCAGCGTTTTAGTTCATTACATGCGCCAGCTTGGTCACCAGCATTAAGTTTTTTAAGTAATGTTGAGCGCGAGAAAGCACCTATTCCCACGTTATAAGTAAATGAATAAAGTGCCGCCCTGGTGTAATCAGGAATATTGATTTTAATTAAGGGGTTTACTGCTTTAGCGACGATTGCTAAGTCTTTTTCCAGTAACTCGTCACACTCGACTTTTGTATAGATTTTCGTCGGAATAATGTCAGAACCTGTATGCCCATAACACACCGTAAGAACACCACCTACATCACGGTAGGGTTTGGGCTCATATCCCTCAAAATTAGTCACCATTACAACAGTTAATGCCATCAGCCCACCTGTCACAGCGGCTATTTTTATTTTATTTGGTATCTTTGCCACTGTTAGCCTCTCTTAATTTGAATTCTTTCCGTTTGTAGTACCAATTCACCAAGAAGGTAGCGACAGTACAGATAATCCCGATGAGCACAGCCCACTGGTCTAGTGATAACGCCCCAGCTGTAGTAGTGATAACTCCAAGAGCATAAGAAAAGGGGCTAGAGTATTTTTCGTTCATACGCATATCACCCCCAACGGAGTGGTCCAAGATTTGGTTAATAGAAAGCCACCAGCTATAAAAACTAGAAGATGTTAATAAAGTCAGTTGAAATTTAGGCAATAAAAAAGGTCACCGAAGTGACCTTAGTAAATTCTAGATAATTAATTTTTTTTCTTACCTGTTATAGCATCGTAAACAACACTTAACCCATAAATAATAATGGCGAGAGGTAATCCCCACTTCACATCTCCTGAGATGACGCCATAATTTTCGAGTAATGTTATTATGCCCGCGAGGACAATAAATATACCAAAAAACATAAATACCTCATTCATGTATATGCGAGTACGCTATTATACATAAAGATTAATTTAGCTTACATCTTGAATAGAGATCGCCGCGAACAATAACTATTCATCAAATGATTTAGGTTGATTAAAATATCGAGGTAGCCGCGTATTTAGTACACCAAAACAGACTTAAATCTAAACAGTGCAATTATGATTCATTAACTTTGGCTTAGAACGACTAGCTCAAACAAAAAACCGCACTAGACAAGGTATTTTCAACGTATTACCTCGCACTCCTACTGGTACAACATGCGCATATTTTAATAAGGCTATATCCTGAAGCTTTAGCCGCAGCTATTGCATGTATAGCATTAAATAGATTACCTAGGTAGAAACGATTTGAAGTCATCGGCATTTGTTTACAGCCAACTTTGTGTATTTTGTAATTACCTTTTGGTCCCATCGTCGTCTGAATGTAATAGTTCATACATCTCCGTATTTACATTGTACAAAAGATTTATAACTTATGGACCGCCATCGAGGTATCGAACCCCGACTCTTAGTTTTGCTAATACTAAATACTCTTCCAGTTGAGTTAATGGCGGAATGATTTTACATCCAGTAGACCAATGCAAACGAGGCTAAAAGCAATCCTAAAATAGTTAGAGCATTTTGCGTTAGTGATAAAATTCGTTGATAAAAGGTAGGTAAGTTCATAGGTGATCCCTTAGGAAATAAATCCTTTGGATACCGCATCTATTTTTAAAATAAAAACTCGCAACTGCAAGATTTGCTTTTATAGCAATGAGGTATGATTACATGGCTATTGTAACACAGAACTCTCTCACTGGGGGGATTGTAATGATATATAAAACAAAAAACCCCACTTTTGCGGGGTTTTATAATCTATATGTTATTTAAGCTGGCTTCATATTAGATTTACAAAAAATACATTTAGCGCCATATGGATTGCTTTTTGATACATCAAAGTGATAGCGTCTATATTGAGATCCCTTACAACAAGGGCATCTCATATTAATGTTGTCTTAAAGTGCCACCACATTAGCAGCCGCTGGACCTTTTGCGCCATTTTCTACCGAAAAGCTGACTTTTTGTCCATCATATAATGTTTTGAAATCATCGCTTTGAATCGCGGAGAAGTGAACAAATACATCTTTGCTCCCATCTTCAGGAGAGATGAAACCAAAACCTTTAGATTCGTTAAACCACTTTACTAAACCTGTCATTGTATTAGACATAGAATTTCCTTTAATTTTTTGATTGCCATAAGGCATAGATGAGGTTTGATTTTTATTTTTACTTATGGGAATTAATTATAAGGAATTCGCAATGAAGGGATATCTTAGATAACGCTAAATGGTGAACAACTTTAAACTGACTAGCATAAATAGGCCTGTACTTCCAAACCGATGACTTGATTAAGCCATACAAACACTGGGATAGCAAATTTAATTTTCACTCTCACCATAAAAGCGTTGATTTTGCTTAAGACACCACATATTCATCATCAATAACTTTTCCAAACAAATCATATTGATAGCCAACTTATTATCAATCCAATTATTTTAGCAATAGTATTGATTTGATTAACTGAGGTTACATATGAAAAATCCTCGCTAGGTGACTTATGTAAATATGAATGATTTCGTTCATCCCGACAGTTATACGCTAACATAGCTTTTATGTTCAATATTCATATGACTGGAAGAACCAATCATATGAATAACTTTGAAATTCTGAGAATTATTTTTAATATCATAACCCATATCGCAGTCTTAATGACTGAGGATAAGGATGGAAATATTTTTGATTATTCAAATAGTTATCGGGGTACTCAGATAAATAGTGCGTAATTAATGTTAATGGAGCCAATAAAGGCTGTGTTCCTTGGCGGTATTCGAGGATTAACTTACTCAATGCTTGCCTTTGGTTTGATGTCAGATAACGTTTAAAGTAACCTTGGATATGCATAAGCACATTAGTGTGATTGCGCCTAGTCGCTTGGTGTTGTAATAAATTCATAAACTTATTTCGATACTCATCAAAATAAGAATCGATTGAATCCCATTCATTGTTACTAGCAACAAAACGACCAAGTTCTCGATAAAGAGGCTGTGAATGCGCCAATAAAAGGAGCTTATATCGAGTATGAAAGTCGATTAATGAGTGCCGATTGAAGGAGTTTTTCTTTAGTTCATTTAGCTCATGAAGAGCAAATACCCGTATAATAAAATTTTCTCGAATATGAGGATCGCTTAACCTGCCATCTTCCTCAACAGGCAACCAAGGCATTACTTTGAGTAATTGTTCAGTAAAAAGCCCAATTCCAGACTTTTTATTACCATTGCCAACTGAATCATATACTCGAACCCTTTCCAAGCCACAGCTAGGTGAGTTTTTACATACAATATAACCACTTAAATTTAAAAGCCCACTCAAATAAGTGGTCGAAAACTGAAGCATCTCTTCAGTTAAATCGCCTTCACGACCATCGCTGAATTTGAGTCTAACGCTATTTTCGTCAGATTTAACTAGCCTCAATGCAGGTCTAGGTGTTGGTAAACCAATCGCCATTTCCGGGCATGCTTGTTGGTATTCGAAATAATCTGATAACTCATCTACAGCAAAGTGAAAGCGCTTATGACCACCATCAAATCTAACGCTATCACCCAATAAGCATGAGCTAATACCTACAGTGATTTTTTTATCTGATGTATTGCTCATATCACTAGAGGTAAGAAGATTAACCATCATTGCCACCTTATATGAAATCACTTATATACGAAATTGATTTATAGTAATAATTGAATTCATATTAGTAACATTGCACTTTATTTACTAGCTTTATAAATCACTACTCCACACTCTAATAAAACAAACAAAAAAGCCCCACTGAAGTGAGGCTCATAAGCTGCTGACGTTGTAGTCATTCTTATCACAATATCAGCTATTTTACGATCGTAAAGTATTTTATTAAATCTTCTCTACATACCTATCTAGTTCTAATTTTATGTCTAACATCATCAACATTCCGTCAATGACCCCCTCCGCTTTTTGAAGTTTTTTCCCTATATGGGTATCTGAGCATTTATGTTCTCTAGCTAGCTGCATGAATGTTTTCCCAAATAAATAATAATCCAGTAGCAGGTCATGCATCTCTCTATTCTTTATACTTAATTGAGCCATACAGCTAGAGATAATCATGGCGTCATCTTCACAACATTGAGGTCGAGATTTCACCTTACTAGGTATTAAGCGGCTAAATCCTGCCGCTGTCGAATACCATTGAACTGACTCGATGTTATCCGCAGCCCATGCGCCCCACATTTCTAGTACTTGTTGAATATTACGCATCCGTTACCTCGTATGAATTTGCGAGCTTTTGCCGTCGGATTCAGCGTTAATACATTTAGCTATAGAAATGGCACTATCTGATTCTTTGGCGAGATTTGAGGTGCCTCTTTCTCTTGTCTTGTACATAGTCATTAATCGCCCATTTATCACAGCATGATTTTCAGCCTTAACATCGGTAGAATATTTTTTTACTGTCGCGCGATAGCATCCTAGGTACCGAGAAACCTCTGCCATATTTCCATATGTCTTAATAAGCAACTCTGGAATAGTCGTGATTTCAGCTTTCATAAATCCCCCATCTGATAAGTGATCCCTTGCTGGTACCAATCAGGTAACGTGAACTCAATTCGACCTATTACACCGCTAGCCCGTAGCGCCTGAATTCTTTTAAGCTCAATCTTCATGTGCTGATACAACTCATCCATTTGCCACGGTTTCAACTTCACTGAAGTACCTGCTAAACGAGCTACGCGGTCAATCGTCATTTCGCTGTAAGTGATAACAGCGTGAGCATTGAATTCGTGTGGGTCTTCGCCGAGTTTTCGATGGCAACCTACGCAGTGAGCGAAAGCATTAAAGGGATGGTATCGGGTTGATTTGTGTCGTCGTGATTTGAAATGTGAACAGTGGAGTTTTGAAGGTTCGTGTCTAAATTGTCTTCCGCAGTAGTCGCATTCATAATTTGCTCTTTCCCGGACCAACTGCGAAAACAGAATATCGTGCTTGTCGCGTTTTAATGCCATTTATTTCTCCTGAATACCCCACTCAGCGACTACAATCACAACCATAGGGCTTTCGCTTAGTTCTATCGTCCTCATAGCATCTACTGCATGCGGTAATATAAATTTGCGCTTTAACACTCCCGCACACTTCCTGACCGCATCATTTGATTTATGAATAGCCCAGCATAATTTAAGGGTAGTAAGTGCGCTCATAAACACTTCAGCCTCATTTCTCATCTCTCTTGTTGCTCCTTAAGTTTCATATACTCCGAGTTATTGGGAATGATGATTGGGATGCCTTTCTCAATACACCATTGTTCATGCTTCTCCATCATTAGAAGCATCCGTGCTTTATCCATCTTGCGGGTTTTCTCACGCTCTCCGTTTTCATCACGACCTAACCAGTGACCGACAAAATATTCATGAGTTTCTTCATTAGTGATTGGCTTTGATAGAACGACTTCACCTGCCCCATTTTTAATATCAATGACAACACCACGCGCACGTAGCCAATCGCCTGTGGTTTCTATCCACATGCGCCATGTTCTGTTCATTGGTATTGTTCTGAGGTCACGCCATTCGGTGATTCTGATTCGGTATCGCTTACCGGTTTCTGTTACTTCTGAGAGGGTTTTGAAAATGCCTTTGAGATTAGATTTGTGGAGACAGATATCATCTGTCAATTAGCCTCCTATTTTACCCTTGCGAAAATTAGTTTTGAGGCGTAGCCTAATAACGTTAACTCGTTAATTAATCTGTTTTTACCTAGCGGCCATCGTATAATGGCTATTACCTCAGCCTTCCAAGCTGATGATGTGGGTTCGATTCCCACTGGCCGCTCCAATCGTCTTATCAGCCACTTTATCCCAACTAACTCTCAACTCCATTGCTAAGTTTAGCTATCAACTCATTTTGCCAAACCTTGATATAAGCTGTTCCACGAGGGAAGCATCTCAATAATTTTTTATTCAATTTACTTTGAATATTTAAGTAGTTCATCCCATTGAGCTTATGTCCTTTCTTTAATGACAGTAACTTACTATTGATATAACAATTGTTTTTTTCATCTAGCTTATGGTCTTTATGAAATAAAATACTCATTTTGTAATCTCTTAGCCGACAGCACTGTGATATTCAACATTCAAGTCATCAAGGCTAGCGTTACCTAAATTAGCCCAAAAGACAATCGTTGCCTCAGCATCCAACGCACACTCCGCTAACATTAGCTTTTCAAATGGCTTTCCATTCCATGTACCGGTAATGTTGTATACCGCTTCATCATTCATCTTAAAACCCCTTATGATTCCATGTGTTACTTGAATCCATATTTGCTTTTCCACTCAGCAATGATTGATAACGCTTTATCACGTTTAGTGGGTATCACTGCACTTTCTAGCTGCAATATCGGGTCAGGTATCTTCTCGCCTGATTTGATTTTGTTGGCCATGACTTTTAACTCGGACGCACAAAGTTTTATAACCTCTGAATCCGATAGGTTGCGGCTTCGCATTTCTGAGTAAACTTTAGTGACAATCCAGTAACAGGCATTTGATGGCCAATTAAATCTACGCCAGCCTCGTTCCGAGCAATACTTTTTGAATATTTCATATAGTTCAGTTTCAGTGGGCAATCCAAGCTGAGTGAAGTCTTCCTGTTTACACCACTTAATGAATTGACCGACAGCGGGGAAAAAAGGCGAATCACTAGCCCTCGCGTATCTCATTCCGTTTTGAAGTTGCTCGCGGGTAGTAATTCCATTCTCAGCAAAAGCGGCAATCCACTGGCGTTTAGCTGCGAGTTCGTCGCTTTCATTTTTGAATATGGTATTTACTGCCGCAGGAAAGATTTGTTTCAGGTTTCGGAATAGCACATCAACGAGTTGCTCAGCTTGTGGGTTTACTACTTTTTGCGGCGTACTGTCTTGAGCAATTTTAGCCAGTGCGCCTGCATCACGATTAGCAATTGCAGTTGCCAAATGAGATTTCATATAAATTCATTCTCCCATGCTTCACGAGTATTCCAGCTTTGTGTTGGCTCTTGCTCTACAGCTCGTTTGTTTCGGTTTGGTTGCTGACTTTGAATGACTAAAGTCGCCCATTTTTTGCGAAGTTTTGCAGGAGATAACACGACGCTACACCAGAACGAATCGCGGTTAGCCCATTGGAATAATCGGCAAATATCTTTGTGTGAATACCCGTCTAATTGCCTCATCAAGCGAATATCATTAGCCCATGATGACCAGTTTGGCTCTTTGGATGTAGGACTGATTATCAACACTTGCGAGTAAATCCATTGAGCTGCCTTGAGGTCATCCGCATTTCCCCACTTGTTACCTTTGGGGGAACAAACAACAGCATCGGGATCAACCACTGAAATTTTTTCGGGTGGTTGGTCAGGGGATTCGATAGAATTCTCTGACGATATATTATTTATTTCTTTTTTCTTTAAAGTATTTCTTTTGTGTGTCTCCAGATTAGAGACACCATTTGTCTCTAAGTTAGAGACGTTTTTTGTCTTCAAGTTAGAGACACTGTCTCTAGATTGATTTTTCCATGCTGAAACCTCTTTGTTGACACCAATTTTGTTACCATCAAGAATGATATAATTCATTGAAAGTAATTCATTCTTTGCCTTATTAACGTTCTGCCTTGATAGTTTGGTCTTCTCGGCTAATTGAGAGTCAGATATTCGATCGCATTTCTTTCCAAAACCATAAGTTTTACGAATTAACGCAAGCATGACTCTAAATTGCCTTGCGGTTAGGTCGCAGCACATCAGCGATTCAAGTAACTCGTTGGCAAGCTTTGTATAGCCACTATCCAACTCTGCCATTCTTGGTTTCTCCGGCTTAACGGGAAATTTAAATACCTCCGCTGTATTCATGGCGACCTCCATATCGATTTGTGATGTAATTCATTTTCATTTATAATTACCATGTGAAATTAAATAATTAATGCGCCTCAGTTGCTCCAACAACTGGGGCGTTTTCTCGAGTAAGCAAGCGTGAAAGCTCGCCAATTTGCTTCCACAAAAATCTGTATTCCTCTTCACTAATTTTCTTTTCACCCGGCAAAACAAAATCAATTACCCCTGCCGCTGCTAATGTTTCGCATAGCTCAGGTATCTTTTCGGTTCTACGAGTGATAGTTGAATCATGAACGCCTAATGATTTAGCTATGACTGTTTGAGATGTTGTTCTGATAACTTGATAAGCGGTTGCCACCAAGTGATTGGATACAAATCGGTTAAACGATTTGCGTGAATTTGCGTTTTCCATAATTTATATTCCTTCATATACAGTTAATCCGTTACCCACGATCCTATGGGTGTATCTAAAAGTGCGCTTTTTCAGCGCAGACATGTTAAAGAGCTATTTTGATTACATATATCTTTGTGGATACAAAATTTGCATTTCTGTAATTTTATCGCCGTAGAATCTAGCTAATCTCTCAGCTAACTCTAGTGAAGCAGCCTGAGTTCCCCGCTCTAATCTGCTCAAATTGCCAACATCGCAATTGATAGCGTTGGCAACTTCTGAAATTGTTAGTTTCTTTTCTAGGCGAATTTTCCTTAACGGTGTTTGCATATTTCACTCCTTTTAAATGCGTATTACGCATACTACCACACAAATAAATATGCGCAATACGCCTTGTGTAGTACGCATAAATAAAGTTGAATTAAGGTATGAAAATAGGAACTAGAATTCGCGAAATACGAAAAAGTAAAGGGATGACAATCCTTGAATTAGCCACTGCTATTGGTAGCGATGTGGGTAATATCTCTCGCCTAGAAACTAATAAACAAGGCTATTCAGAAAATACACTAGTAAAAATAGCATCAGCACTAGGCGTCACTGTTGCAGATTTATTTACTGAAAACCCTGTACGACTCGACGAAATTGAATACATTGGTGAATTACCATCCGGGCTAGTGCCGGTTCGAGGAGAAGCAGTTCTTGGTGTAGATGGCGCTGTTGATATGATGGAAGAGCATAACGGCTGGTTAAAGATTTATAGTGATGACAAAGATGCTTACGGATTAAAGGTCAAAGGCGACAGTATGTGGCCAAGAATTCAATCTGGCGAGTATGTAGTTGTTGAACCCAATACAAGTATTAGAGCTGGTGATGAAGTATTCGTTAGAACTATCGAAGGTCACAATATGATCAAGATATTCAATAAAACCAGAGATGGGGACTATCAATTTACTAGTGTCAATAACGCACACAAACCTATTACGTTAATGCCAAATCAAGTAGATACTATCCATTATGTTGCAGCTATAGTGAAACCAACTAAATACATTGATAAGTGTGACAATATTAATCCACTACATCGAATAGTATAAAATTAGGTGACCTTTTGAGGAGAAAGCATGGCATTCAATGATATTGAACTAGCAAATATTGAAAAGTGCATGGAATTTTTCTTAGAAAAACGCCGCCCAGCAGAACATCTCAGAGATGAGCTCGATTTACAGTATCGTATTGAAGATGACTCGGTCGTTATATTCGAGGTTAGACAGCTAACATGGAGTGACTCAAGAGTAGAAGAACCTGTAGCAAAAATAATACATAACAAAATCACAGGCTCTTGGTCACTACTATGGATGGATAAAGACAGTAACTGGCATCATTACGATGAGAAAATGTTAGGTAGTTTTTCAGATGCTATTAAGCTTGTAGAAGATGATTTGCAAGGTTACTTTTTTGGCTAATAGTGATTTCAATATGAAGATACATCCATAGTCAACGCCGAATTATAACTCAATGATATTATGACTATTTTTTGTGGCATTAACTTTTATTTAAATGCTACTGGTTACATTTGATAGCTAATAATATGCATAGATGAAAAAACTGCGGAAAAACATAGAGGACCATAAATTAGCAATACTGTATTTTATTGCTATGGTTATTATTGCTTTCTTAATTGACTTTGATGATGACGCGTTTTGGCAAATATGGTCGATGGTTTTCTGATGCATGACGACACGTTTTAGGGTGTAGTTGATTTTAAAAGGACTATAATGAACAATAACATTCCTTCTTGGAACTCTATAGGGATATTACCTCCGGTAAATGAACTTGATCCTTTAGGGGTTGGACGTTCCCCATATAAAACAAACACGATAGAGCTTGTTGATTGTTATGCTTTTAATAATAAAAGAGCATCTATTCTAAATGGTTTCTTAGTTTTTAGAGATAGATTATATAAAACGGGAATAATAAATGGATTTCAGTGGGTTGATGGAAGCTTTACTGAAAATATAGAGTTAACAGAGTCAAGAAAACCGAATGATATTGATATAGTTACCTTCTTTAAAGTCCCACTAGGAGAGACGCAACGATCAATAATTAGCAGAGAAATAGATTTGTTTCATCCAGCAAAAGGTGATTGGAGGAAAACAAATTTTTTGGTTGATGCATACTTTCAGTGTTTAGATGTTGACCCTATTTCTCTGGTAGAAAGAACTGTATATTGGTACAGTATGTGGTCTCACAAAAGAGATATGTCTTGGAAAGGATTTTTACAGGTGCCACTTTCTAAAGATGACGACCTTCAAGCTAACGAATTGTTACAGCAACGGATATTAGGGGGCTTCAATGAATAAAGATGAATACATCTATGTTCTTAGCGAACGCAGCCAATTATTATCCATGCTTGAGTCAATGGATGAGGGTGATGTAATAAGCAGAATGAGTCTAGAATATAGATTATCCCAGCTTGATGAAGAAATAGAAAATGCAAACCTTAATATTCACTCCCCTGCAAAGGCAGTAATTACATTTAAAGGCGACCCTGTTTTAGGTACGGTTGGTATTTCGTCTACATTTGGTGCAAAGATATTAAAAGCATTCAACTCCGCAATAGCACAAGTATCAACATCGCTAACATCTGTCACTGGCACTCATAGAATTGAACCAATGATTATTACTGGCATCGCCAAAGGTTCATTTGGCTTTGTTTTAGAAGAGCCTGCGCGTGGCGACGTGTTGGATTTTGACGAAAAATCAATAACATCCTTATCTCTTGAAAAGACATATAAAATATTAAGTTCAGCAATAAGCGGTGATGATGAGTTATTAGCTAATGAGCTAGAAGCCATTGATGAAAATTCAATAAAAAAAATAAGAGAATTCATTGATATTCTAGTAAAAGAAAAAACAATTTTTACTATAAAAAACAGCGACTTTTCTTTAGTTGTTAGAAATCCTCAGCAACTAGAAACTATCAGCTATAAGCTGAGCGTAGACAACATAAAAGAAGAAATTAAAACTCTGGACGTTACATTTACCGGCGTATTACCAAATAAGAGAAGGTGTGAATTTAAATTAATTAGCGATGAGGCCGACGTGGAGGTAGCAACAATAAGCCCTCACATAAAGTCACCAGAGATTATCAACACTCTAATTGGAAAAATAGTCCAGGCTAAATTTTTATGCACCACTGTAGGTAACGGTAAAACAAAATACTCCCTTCGAGATTTGCCTTAATTTAACATGTAACTACATCAGCCCTCCCCGCGAGGGCTTTTTATATGTAGAAGCCACCGCCACCCAAACGGATAATCACATGAAAAAAATCATGATTTTATCAGCTTTAATTTCGTTAACTGCCTGCTCTTCAGGAAAAAATGAAAATCTGCCAACACAAGTAGGAATGGCTAACCCTGCTTCTGTTTATTGTGCGAAAGTAGGCGGGAAACTAGACATAGTTAACACCAATGATGGGCAAGTCGGATATTGCACCCTCCCCTCTGGTGAAAAAATTGAAGAGTGGTCTTTGTACAGAAGAGATCACAAATAAACATAAAAGCCCTAATGGGCTTTTTTGCCCATAATTCCCTACCTGTGTGATTTTCATTTCTCACCTAGAAAATAAATAAAATTAATTTAGTAAAAAAATCATAAAGATGCGTATGAATCACATAAATGTAGATATCAAACTAAAATATGCGCTTGACGCATTTGCGTAAAATACATATTATTATTTACACCAAAGGCAAGGAGCCTTAGATAAATAGAATGTTAGCTCTTTAACAACTCGCGCTGAAAAAGCGCAAACCAACTGTAGTAGATTTTGGGATTGGTTAATAAGCAGGCTGATGCGTTAGCAGTTATCACATGCCATCAATAACCAATCACCAAAGCAAACTGCAAGGAGAAACTATGTGTAACTTTCACGGCTACAACAATGCAAGATCACGCAGAATGCAACGCAGAAAGGCATTGCTAGAATCATACGAACTAACCGAAAGCTTAAAAACCGCAATACATGGCAAATCAGAAGAACAAAAAAAGCCCCCGACCTTATCATTAACGCGCAAACCAATTAACCGAGTTGAAAAAGCAATATCAATTCGCAGTACTAAAGTTTCTGACTCAGTAGATAATACCTGCTTACCCAATACTAGTATTTACTCAACTAAATATAGGGCGTCAGGAACATTATTAGAATCAGGCGAAGTGACAGCGAGAGCTTAAAGCTCATTAGGTGAGCGGGTGATAGATAAGAATTAGAAATATGATAAAGCCCTATTAAGGGCTTTGAATGACTAAACGTTTTTACGTTCGATTGTCTGCTCACCCCAAAACAACTTATCGTCTGTTGTTTTAGAAAAAGCTAGAGGGAGCACTTCATCAGAACCTTCTTCCCAAATTTTCTCAGCTAAAACTTCATCATTTTTAGCTAGCTCAAATATAGCTTGAGCAATCTCAATTGAAGTTTCACGGACTTTCGCCCACTCAGATATGTGATGATCTTTCATGCTTTATATCCCTTAGTAGTTGGTACTAAGGGAAATAATAGCATGAATACAGAAATTTAAAAAAGCAGCTTAACTTGCATTGCAATTACGAAAGCTCTCACTCAACAATACCCCACTAAAAGATTAATAAGGAGGCAAAATGCCACACGCAAAAGCATCAGTAGATATTAACTTGAAACTCATTCTGTCTGATGAAATGCAACCAAAAGTAAAAGGTATGGCTGAAATATCTGTACCTGAAAATGAGCCAAATATTCAAATGCTATTGGATGAGTTTGTGAAAAATCTAATCGGGAACGAAGCGGTGAAAACAGCTCTCAAAAAAGCCGCATTAAAAACATTAGTCAGAGACATTATCCATTAAAAAGACTTACCTCTTTCATATTTAACCGAATAAATATTACCAACACCAAGGGACTTTCTATCGCTATCGCAAGATAAGTGAGGATTTCGCACATCCGGAGATAAGCATGAATATAGATAAATACAAACTTTGTTTAGCTCAATCACAAGCTGGAATTGCACGCTATCTCAAGGATGAGAATGGATGGAGCGAAGCAAATGAAACATTAAAGACAGCATATGGAGTCAAGCATGAATGCAAAACAGAAATACATAAAACAGCAAATATTCGCCCTACTGCGAGAGTCTGAAATGACTGACAAACAAATAGACGAATTAGTTGCTGATTGGAAATTTAAGCAGCAATGCGAAAAGACAAATCGAATCCTACGACAAGTTAATTCTCGTGGGTCATACGCATTCACGTAAGGATGAGATATGAGAATTCAAATATATAGCCCTGACCCTAAGTTTGATATTGGAGAAATGGTTATTGATATTTATAACGAGATTGACGGAGAGGAACTTCGGCAACTATCGGAATCAACCAAGGATAGGATTCTAAAGAAAATACAGGATGTATTGGAAGAGAGGCTTATTCAATGAACGAAGGTATTTATTACGACATTTCAAATGAAGACTATCACCATGGATTAGGTATTAGTAAGTCACAACTTGACCTGATAGATGAATCTCCGGCTGATTTTATATGGCATAGGAATGCGCCAGTAGATAACGAAAAAACAAAAGCTCTAGATTTTGGCACGGCTTTGCATTGCTTATTGCTAGAGCCTGATAAATTTCAAAAAAGATTTAGGATTGCACCAGAAGTAAATCGTAGAACCAATGCAGGGAAAAAACAAGAAAAGGAATTTCTTGAAATGTGTGAAAAGGAAAATATCACACCAATTACCAATGAAGATAGCAGGAAGTTATCACTCATGAAAGATAGCGCGATGGCTCACCCAATAGCTCGATGGTGCTTGGAGGCGAAAGGATTCGCTGAAAGCAGCATCTATTGGAAAGACAAGGATACGGACATTCTTTGTCGTTGTAGACCAGACAAGTTAATCGAAGAGCATCATTGGCTAGTTGATGTAAAAAGCACTGCCGACATACAGAAGTTTGAACGCTCTATGTATGAGTACCGATATCACGTGCAGGACTCTTTCTATTCGGATGGATATAAGTCACTAACGGGTGAAATGCCTGTTTTTGTTTTTCTTGCCGTAAGCACAACCATTAATTGCGGACGTTATCCAGTCAGAGTGTTCGTATTAGATGAACAAGCCAAATCCGTTGGTCGCATCACTTATAAACAAAACTTAATCACATATGCAGAATGCCTTAAAACTGACGAATGGGCAGGCATTCGCACGCTATCTCTGCCTAGCTGGGCTAAGGAATTAAAACATGAGCACACCACCGCTAGCTAAAGCTGATTTACAGAAAACCCAAGGAACAGAAGTAAAAATAAAAACTAATGAGCAAAAACTTGTAGCGTTTATTAATCAGCCCAGAATGAAAGCCCAATTATCCGCTGCGTTACCTAAACATATCACATCTGACCGCATGATTAGAATTGTCAGTACCGAGATTCGTAAAACCCCCTCTCTTGCAAATTGTGATATTCAAAGTTTTATTGGTGCTGTAGTTCAATGCTCACAATTAGGATTAGAGCCGGGTAATGCATTAGGTCACGCCTACCTTCTGCCTTTCGGTAATGGTAAGTCAGATAACGGACAACAAAATGTTCAACTCATCATTGGCTACCGAGGAATGATTGATTTAGCAAGACGTTCAGGTCAAATCATCAGTATATCAGCCAGAACAGTGCGCCAAGGCGATAACTTTCATTTTGAATATGGGTTAAATGAAAACCTAACTCATATACCCGAAGGAAATGAAGATTCACCAATTACCCATGTTTATGCTGTTGCTAGGTTAAAAGATGGAGGTGTTCAATTCGAGGTTATGACCTATAACCAAATAGAAAAAGTTCGCGACTCAAGTAAAGCGGGTAAAAATGGACCATGGGTTACCCACTGGGAGGAGATGGCAAAGAAAACAGTCATTCGCCGACTTTTTAAATACTTACCTGTTTCCATCGAAATGCAAAAAGCCGTCATGCTTGACGAAAAAGCAGAGGCAAATATCGAACAAGAGCACTCTGCAATTTTTGAAGCTGAATTTGAAGAGGTAGAAAACAATGGCAATTAACCTATTCATCGTTACGGCTCACTTAGGGAAAGACTGTGAGCAACGATGGACTCCAAATAGAAAAGCAATTGCATTATTCAGTCTCCCTGTAAAGCAGGGCTACGGTGAGCATGAAAAAACATCATGGGTTATCTGTAAGATGTTTGGAGTTAAAGCTGAAAAACTTCCCCAATACTTAACAAAAGGAACAAAAGTTACGGTCACTGGTGAGTTCGTCATGGAAGAATGGACTACCCAAAATGGGGAGAAAAAATCAGCGCCAGTAATCATTGTTGATAAAATTGAGTTTGGCAATAATCAGGCAGGAAGCCAACAGCCAGCGCGACAACCTCAACTGCTACAGCAACAAGCTCCGCAGAATGATCCTCCGATGGATTGGGATGACGACATTCCATTCTAGTCACCATTCCAAATGTGATTTAACCAAAAGATATAACCATAAATAAATGCTGCTTATGCAAAAAAGAGCTTGATGACTATAACGAGTATGAATACCGAGGCTTTCATTCCTGCGAAGAGCATTTTGATGAAGTATGCGACCGAGTTGATAGGAAAAGGTAGGAAATTATCAGTCGTAATGACTCTATGTCTAGACCGCTCAAGGGATTAGATATAATGCCAGACAATTCTATCGGAAAAGCTAACCGAGAATTACTTAATGGAAGTAATAGAAGTTAGCGGGAAAGAAACTTATTTGGAAAAAGAATATCGCAAAGGAATTCTTTAATTACATGGAATATATGCAAGGATGCAAACAGGAAATACTAATTAAGTATAGTTAATGATATTATGGAGTAATATATGTTCTTACAACTTAAGGAGTAAAATATGAACATAGAAAACAACCAAAAAAAAGATGGCTTTGCTATTATATTTACCCCGTTCCGTGATTTTATTATATTTTTATTGTTATGTTTGTTTACTATATACCTATCCTTGTCAACATTTTCTGATATATTTAACCAATCAATAATACCTACACTTTCATCCAGTTATAGTTCTATTGTTTATAATTCCATTGTTCTATTATTAAGCTTGTGTTCATACCTATTCTTCTCTTCAAAAGAAAGAAATAACAATGTAGAGCATTTTGCTTCAATCGCATCACTTTTCTTATGTATACTCAGCACCATATCACTTTTTCATGATGTATTTACTAGTCATAGTTTGTCATCTGTAAGTCAACTTATGATTATGATACTTATTTTTTCAATGTATGCTGTCATACTTCTTTTTATTCTCAGTAAAGATCTAAGATAAAAGAAAAATGATATCCACCCTGCACTAGCAGGGTTTTTTATACCTAAAATTCAGAGTAACAATTCATGCAAATAATCGGATATGTATTACCCATGATAATACAGGGTTCTGCTGTGCCTGCTACAGAGTAAAAATACACACAGCAAGAATGCTAGAATCGCACGGAGTGCTGGCATAGTTTAGGAGTAATCATTTGAATAAATTAATAAAACAGAAATCATTAAACCTTGGAAATGTAATTAAATCTCATAACGAAATGCGTATCTGACACGAAAAAGAGGAGAACAGAAATGAAAAATGAATGTGAAACAAAATATACTGTAACTTCCGCTGACTCTCAGTCTGTACTAAATTTTTATGGCTTCAAAGTAGACCGACTTGTAAATGAGCACGAGAGAAAAGATATTACGGGTATAGCTCGTAGTACGGCTTTTAAACTCGAAAAAATGGGTAAATTCCCAGCTCGAAGAAAACCGGGGCTTGGTGAGAAGAAATGTGCTTGGCTACTTTCAGAATTACTATTTTGGGTAAGAAATCAACCTTATGCCAAAAAAGATTAGCGGAGGCGGGAATAACCCGCCCTATTCTAATTTATATCTACTCAGACTTTATATGGTAAATTGTTTTGAGCTAAAAGCGGATCCTATGTGAAGTAAACAAACATCCGATAATATTAGCCCAAAAAGTTATTTCACTCGTTTACCTGTTTCATCAATAACCCTTTCACCATCCTCTTTAGTAAAAGAACATTTCTGAGCTTCAGGTAGAATATCCAGCACAACTTCTGAGGGACGACAAAGACGTGTACCAAGCGACGTAATTACAATTGGTCGATTAATCAGAATAGGATGCTGAAGCATAAAATCAATCAACTGCTCATCAGAGAATTTGTCTTCATCAAGACCCAATTTCTCATAAGGTTCAACGTTTTTACGCAGCAATGCACGCACAGAAATTCCCATATCTGAAATTAGTTTAATAAGTTCATCGCGGGTTGGCGGCGCATCAAGATAGTAAATAATCGTTGGTTCATTACCGCTGTTACGTATCATCTCTAGTGTATTACGTGAAGTGCCGCAGGCTGGATTGTGATAAATAGTAATGTTGCTCATATCAATATCTCATTATAAAGTGATAGATAGCCGCCACGCTAGCGCGACCAGAGTAAAAAATAACACTGGTAGGGTCATGATAATGCCGGTACGGAAATAATACCCCCACGTGATTGTCATATTTTTCTGAGCCAGTACATGAAGCCATAACAGTGTAGCAAGACTGCCTATCGGGGTAATTTTGGGGCCTAAGTCGCAACCAATCACATTGGCGTAAATCATTGCCTCCTTGATGACACCAGTTGCAGCACTCCCGTCTATCGACAGCGCTCCAATCAGCACAGTCGGCATATTATTCATCATCGACGATAAGAAGGCAGTCAGGAAGCCAGTACCGAATGTCGCAGCCCATATGCCTTTATCCGCCAGTATATTGAGTACGGAAGAAAGATAGTCAGTGAGTCCAGCATTACGTAGACCATAGACAACCAAATACATACCCAGAGAGAAAATCACTATCTGCCAAGGCGCACCGCGAAGCACTTTCCCAGTATTAATGGCATCTCCCCTCTTGGCTACCACTAGCAATACCACTGCGCCAATAGCTGCTATCGCGCTGACAGTGATCCCCAGCGGCTCCAGAACAAAAAAACCAACTAGCAGGAACAGCAGAACAACCCAGCCAGCCCTAAACGTTGCAGGATCCTTAATCGCACTACTAGGAATTCTCAGCAAGGAAGCGTCATATCTGGCAGGGATATCACGACGAAAGAAGAGATGCAGCATAACCAGCGTGGCAGCAATAGCCGCCAAATTCACAGGAACCATCACGGAAGCGTACTGCGTAAAGCCCAGACCGAAGAAATCTGCTGAAACAATATTGACTAGATTAGAGACAATGAGAGGTAAGCTAGCGGTATCAGCAATGAATCCTGCCGCCATGACAAATGCCAGTGTTGTTCCCTGACTGAACCCCAGAGCGAGTAACATTGCAATCACAATCGGTGTTAATATCAATGCAGCACCATCGTTTGCAAACAATGCAGCAACCGCAGCGCCAAGCAGGACAATCCAGGTAAACAGCAGACGACCGCGCCCGTTTCCCCAGCGGGAAACATGCAATGCAGCCCATTCAAAGAAACCAGATTCATCTAGCAGCAAGCTGATGATGATGATCGCAATGAATGCTGCTGTAGCATTCCAGACGATATGCCAGACGACGGGAATATCATCAAATTGGATCACCCCCGTTCCCAGAGCAAGCACGGCTCCAATGCTTGCACTCCAGCCAATACTGAGTCCTCTTGGTTGCCAGATGACTAGAACCAACGTCAGTATAAAGATGCTTCCAGCAAGAAACATTTCCAGACTCCTTTATATATGTTTACACGCATATGATTAAACTTATCAGCAAGACGTACATACGGATTTTTTCAAACGTTCACCTATATCATCGCGCAAGCAGTGCCATGCCGTCGTTATTGTTTCACTCGCCCATGCGGGAATGTGGGGTGAGAGACGATAGTGAATCCATTTACCTTCTCGACGATCTAGCACCAGCCCAGCCTCACGCAGGATAGCCATATGGCGAGAAATTTTAGGCTGTGATTCAGTAGTAACCGCACATATATCGCATACGCACAGTTCACCCGATTCCCGGAGAAGCATAACAATGGTGAGACGAGTTTCATCCGATAAGATTTTAAAAAGCTGAACAGGTTGTAGCATTGTTTACTCCGTTTAGCACACCAATCACATATGGTATATCATATGTGTTTATTTTTAAATCATCAAAATATCTCGTAGGAGAAAACGTAATTATGGCTTGGTTCTGCGCATAAAGTGAGCACATAAAGCGAATGACAAGACCTTGCTTTTCAAACCCCTAAAAATACGATGGTATTGTCTGATCGATACATGAAACGATAATGTGGAAAAATCAAATACACCTTTAAAGAAAACCGACTTAATCTAGCGTTTTTATTTCTATAACCTATAAAGACCACAGAAACTCAACCGGGTAATAAAAATTCGGTATATTTTTTATTGTGCGTTAATAAGAACGCGGAGAGAAAATGATTCTAATCTTTACTATGTTTATGTTTTCCTTAACGATGTCAATTTCACCAGGTCCTGTCAATATGGTCATTGTCTCTTCAGCGGCAAGCCATGGCGTTAGAAGAACTCTCCCATTTGTTTCAGGCGCCACAATCGGATTTACGTTATTACTTATATTTATCGGATTTGGTTTCTACACAGTCATCGATAAGCATCCACTGTTCCTCAAATACCTCAATATTACTGGATCAGCGTTTATAATATATATCGGTTATAAAATTGCCTCATCTCAGCCTGAGTTAACTTTGAATAAAGTTGATATCCCAAGTTTTACCCACGGTTGTTTGCTTCAATGGCTCAATCCAAAAGCTTGGATAGCTTGCGCTTCAGGGATTGCCTTGTTCTCTGAACCATCAACGCAAACTACACTAATAACCTTTATCATGATCTACTTTCTCGTGTGTTATTTCTCGTTGACTGCATGGGCTATTCTTGGGGACAAAGTTTCAATATTACTGAATAGCACCCAGAGAATTCGCATTTTTAATTTTTTGATGGGGGGAACATTAATTATTACAGCATGCTATCTGCTTTATTCCCAATAACTCAAATTGTCAGTTGCCATTAATACCCTAATCACTCAACAATTCAATCAATCCAATTGATGAGACTCAAACGCATTATAAAGCTTATTAATCAATGTATAAGCAATACTGCTAGTCGATATATTAGGAGGCCAAATTGCATAAACTTTAAGCGGCTCTAATGACCACTCAGCGAGTACCTCTTGCATCTCTTCACGTTTAATATCTCCTCGGCAGAGATAGAGGGGAGGTGCGGTTAGACCCACTTGCTGTTTTGCAAGGGCGTAGGCAGCCTCAACATTATCGACATTAACAGTTGGTGTGTACTTAATTAAAGCTACCTCCCCATTTTTGTGCTTAAATTCTCGAATATTCTGCCGCATGGTTAAACCAATCCAAGGCATTTTTTCTAAGTCATTAGGGTGGTTTATTGGCTTGTAATTGCTGAGAAATTCCTTAGATGCTACAACTTGTCTGGGCAATACAAAAAGATGTCGAGCTTTGAGTGAGCTGTCCGGAAGTTCCCCAATTCGAAATGCAACATCAATACTATCCGCAATGATGTCTTTGCGTGTATCACTATAAGAAATATTCAGGCAAACATCTGAGTATTCTTTTATAAAATCAGCAAGATGATGAGTGAAATCACTATTTAGAAAAATAGCTGGAATAGAAATATTCAACTTATTTGTTGTTGAAATGGCACGCTGCTTAAACTCAATAAATCCCTTTTCATATAACTCAAGCATGGAATTTGCTGTTTCAAGTAACTTTGCGCCATCATGGGTTAGAGAGAGTTTTCGGGTATTTCGATATAACAATGCACTTCCAAGGTTTTTCTCAAGTTTAGATAAATGAGTGCTTGCCGTTGCAGTAGTGAGCCCTAAAGCTTCTGCTCCTCCTGAAATTGAACCGAACTCCACAATTTTTGCAAAAACAATCAGGTAACGGATATCATCAATCATTTATATACCTATCGACATTAATAAACGCTCACGTTGACATTCATCAACATCCGCTTTTGGCACAAGGCAGCCATTAACTCAGGGCTGCCATTGGTAATAAGTTATCGCTAAATCAGTTTATAACATCTAATTTCAGCCCAAACTTTTCCAACTCATCCAGCCAAATATTCAATGTAACCGTCTTTTCGTTCATATACTGGCTTTTGTTATAAACTGCCATCACTCCCGTCATGATATGCCCAACCAACTGTTCAACAACATGAGGTGGTTGCCCTAAATCATTTAGATATGTTGAAAATGTTCTTCGCAAGTCATGAGCTGTCCAATGTTCAGAGTGACCAATTCTACGCCATAATATCCGACAAAACGTGCTCACATTAGATGCTTCTTTTAGTTCGCCTAACACGTAACTATCTTTAGATCCTTTGAAAGATTTAAGCCATGCCACCACCCTATCCGGGATAGGTCTATAGATTTTATTTCCTTCCTTGCTATTTTTAGCCGGCACTATCCAGACCTTATCATCCAGATCCCATTCGCTCCATGTGCTAAGCCTAACTTCTTGGGTTCTTGAGCCAAAAATTAATAATAAAATAAGTAATTTTTTATAATATTGAGAAATGCGTCGATGATTATTAAGCGCCTCAAATAAGATTCTTAATTCATTATTCGTTAAAACACGCTCTCGCTTCTGCTTTTTCTTACCTACATCAGAAACGCTCAGTAATGATAAAACATCACTTTTGGCATACTCTCGAACCGAACAATATTTTAAAGCCTGCTTCGAGTCTAAAAGTAAGTTACCGGCTGCAACGGGACCTGTATCTTTCATTCTATCAAAACATGCAATCCAATCTTTTGTTGTTGCCTCTTCGACAGGGAGGTCACCAATATAAGGATAAATATTTTTCTTATACTTCTTACGCAGCATTTCAAAATCTTTTCTGTTATATGCTGCATATTCAGTGAGCCAGTACTCTATAGCATCCTTAATTGTTATTTTGACATCCGCGTTTTCTTCACCTAATTTTGCGTGCTTTGGGTCATGCCCAGAAGCCAAAATAGCTCTAAGCTGATCCCGCTTATCTCGAGCCTGTTTCAGTGACAAATCAGGATATTGCCCTATTATCATCCTACTTAACTTACCTTCAAATCGGTAAGAGTATGACCATGAGATAGAACCTTTTTTGCTTACTAGTATCGAAAGCCCCCTACCATCTGCTATCATTACCGGCTTAGAGATTTCTTTACCATGAATGTTTTTTAGCTTTTTGTCTGTGAGTTTATTAATTTCTGACATATCAGTCTTATCCAATGTCTAGAATCTTATACAAAGTCTTATACACGAGTCAGTATAAGACTGGGTTAATTCAGAAACAACGAGAACGACAAAAAACCAAAAAATATATATATTTCAAAAATTTAAATAGCAATCAGAAACAAGAAAGAACAACTGAGAATGACAACTAATAAAGAACAATACAACTTAAACAAACTCCAAAAAAGAATTCGTCGTGATGTTGGGCAAGCCATCGCCGATTTTAATATGATCGAAGAAGGCGACCGTATCATGGTCTGCCTATCTGGGGGAAAAGATAGCTACACCTTGCTGTCTATTTTACAAAGCCTGCAAAAAAGTGCCCCAATTTCATTCTCTTTGGTCGCTGTTAACTTAGACCAAAAACAACCGGGCTTTCCTGAACACATTTTGCCAGCTTACTTAGACGAACTCGGTGTTGAGTATAAAATTGTTGAAGAAAATACCTATGGCATCGTAAAAGAAAAAATTCCTGAAGGGAAAACCACTTGTTCCCTGTGCTCTCGCTTACGTCGCGGTATCTTATATCGCACCGCGACAGAGTTAGGCGCGACCAAAATTGCACTCGGCCATCACCGCGATGATATTTTACAGACCCTATTTTTAAACATGTTTTACGGCGGTAAATTAAAAGGCATGCCACCAAAATTGATGAGCGACGATGGCAAGCACATTGTTATTCGCCCTCTGGCCTATTGCCGCGAAAAAGATATTGAGCGTTTTGCTGAAGCTAAAGGATTCCCTATCATTCCTTGTAACTTGTGTGGATCCCAGCCTAATTTACAGCGCCAAGTTATTAAAGAGATGCTGCGCGATTGGGATAAACGTTACCCTGGACGTATTGAAACCATGTTTAGAGCAACTCAAAACGTTGTATCATCTCACTTATGTGATACTGAACTATTTGATTTTAAAAACATTTCACATGGTGATGCAGTGATCAATGGTGGTGATATGGCTTTTGACCGCGAAGAATTGCCTGCTCAGCCAATGATTGATGAAGATGATCAGCCAGACTACAGTGCTGACCGCTTAGATGTGATTGAAGTTAAGTAAGATAATAAAAATTGATCCGCTACCTCTGGAGAAATTCAGGGTGGCGTCAGATTTTATGCAAAAAAAAGCCGATGTAAAATACATCGGCATTACAGTGGTCAATTATTCTGTATAAGAACTCAATATGAGAAAAACTACAATTATGGAGCACAACGTTCATCGCTCAACGTTGCATTCACCTGCGGGAGTAATATTGCCTTAAAACCCTATACCCTTTATTGATTTATCTCAAACTAGCGCCCATTATCCAGAACAATTCACCTTTCTTATAGCCATCGACTTCTTTTTAACCACCAAAATACCGTAGCGATTAAGCAGGCGAGTAATAAACAAAAAGCACTAAAGGCAAACTTAAATTCATTACCGGGGATCCCCCCTAAGTTCACACCAAATAAACCAGTTAAAAATGTGGTTGGTAAAAATATCATCGCCATTAATGACATGGTATAGATTCGGCGATTCATCATTTCTGTCATCATATTCGTAATTTCATCAGACATAATGGCGGTACGTGCAATAAAACCATCTAAATCTTCAATACAGCGCCCTAATCGGTCTGAAATTTCTTGTAAACGACGTCTGTCGTTATCATCTAACCATAATAATTTTTCAGCAGTTAATCGAGAGAACATATCCCGCTGCGGCGCCATATAACGGCGCACGACAATAATCTGTTTACGCAGTAACGCTAATTCCCCGCGTTCAGGAATTTCGCCATGTAATATCACATCTTCCATTTCAATGAGACGTTCATGAAGAGAATCGGTGAAATCACTAATTTCATCGGTCATTGCATCTGTGACATCGGCAAGCCATTCACCGGTGCTCTGAGCACCGACGCCTTCTTTAAGATCATCAATAACAGAATCCAATGAGTGAACACGTCGGTGACGACATGAAACAATCAAACGGCTATTCATAAAGATACGAAAGGCCACCAATTGTTCAGGTCGCTGCCCTGCCGTGTTATTCAGAGTTTGTAATGTCAGCAGAACGCCATCACCAATACGCACCATCCGCATACGATTCATTTTACCCGTCAGTGACGATTTCACTTGGTCATTAAACAAATCAGTCTGTTGGATCCAGCTAGACGTCTCTTTATTTTTATAATCGTAATGCAGCCAAAATGGAGATTGCTGTGTTGCAGTGGCATTTAAATCGATTGGAAGAACACCACCGTCTCCATCTAACTGAAAGGCATGAACGGGGCTAGAGTGTTGAAATTGCGATCCATAGGTCGATACCATGCAATATCTCCTTAAATTGAAAAGTAAGGTATTTTTAGTTGATTAAAGGGAATATTGCAATGATTTCAATAACAAAATCAAAATACAAAGTTTAAGTAGGTGTTAAGCAAAGGAAAATAAAAACAGTAAAATAAGATGTTATGCAAAATTTATAGCCCAATGAAATTTCTCAATTTTTGCTAGAGAGATCCCATTTGATTGACACAAATTAGCAATAAAACCGCAAAGTTTTTTCCTATTATTAGCCCTGTAGTGTTTATTCCTTTTTGGTCCTCCTTCCGACTCTCCAGTGGAAGGAGTTTTTTTATTTTGGGTCTCCCAAAATTTAGCCAGCACATCTGCACTGGCTAAATATCATTCTAATGCTTAATCATATAGAAGCTATGGCTATATGCCACATCCTCTGGATTTTCAATCGGATAACCTTTTAACCACGGTTTAATCAAGCGCGCATTCGTATATTGATAGATTGGCGCAATTGGCGCTTCTTTTGCAATAATGGCTTCTGCTTGGTTGTAATACATATTACGCTGCGCATCATTCGTTTCAATACTGGCTGAAGTCATTAATGCGTCATATTGCGGATTACTAAACTTAGGAATATTGCCACTATGTTGAGAAGTTAGCAGTGATAAGAATGTCGATGGCTCATTAAAATCACCAATCCAAGAAGCACGGATCACATCAAAATTTCCGGTGTTACGGCTATCAATATAGGTTTTCCACTCTTGGTTAACTAATTTAACTTGTACCCCGAGTTTTTTCTTCCACATAGAAGCAATCGCAATGGCAATTTTTTGATGGTTTTCCGAGCTGTTATACAGCAACGTCAATTCCAAAGGATGCGTTTCACTGTACCCTGCCTGTTTCAATAACGCTTTGGCTTGTTGATCTAACTCTTTTTGTTTATGTGTCTGATATAGCCCTTTTTGTGGCTTAAAACCTGCTGTCACATCGGGTGTAAAATAATTAGCGGGTTTTTCCCCTGTCCCTAAGACTTTGCTAGCAATCAATTGGCGGTCAATTGCCATTGATAATGCCTGACGAACCCTGACATCATTGGTCGGCTCGCGCTGGGTATTAAATGCGTAGTAATATGTACCTAGTTGATCCGGAGTAAAAACTTCGTTAGGAATATCTTGTAATAATTTTTGATAGCGCTGCTTTGGAAAGGATTCCGTGATATCTAAATCCCCCGCCAAATAGCGGTTAGTCGCATGAGATTCTTGGTTGATGGGAACAAAAGTCACTTTAGTGATCACTGTATTTTTATGATCCCAATAGTGCGGATTTGGTGTTAATACGATTTTCTCGTTAACAACGCGGTCATTCAGCTCAAACGCCCCGTTTCCAACCAAATTACCGACTTTAATCCAATCTGCTCCATATTGTTCAATAGTTCCGCGATGAACCGGAAATAAGCTAAAATTTGCGGTTAATGACGGGAAATAAGGAACTGGCTTATTTAACACAATTTTCAATGTGTGTTTATCGACAGCTTCCACCCCTAACTGTTCTGGCGGCAACTTACCATCAATAATATCCTGCGCATTATTAATTCCTGCTAATGCTGCAAACCAAGCAAATGGCGATGTATTGGTTGGCGTGACTAAACGACGCCAGCTGTAAACGAAATCATCAGCGGTAACTGGCTCGCCATTCGACCATGACGCTTCAGGGCGTAACTGAAAAATCCAAGTGCGATTGTCATCGGTTTGCCAATTTAGTGCGACACCCGGTATCGGCTTCCCATGATTATCTTGATTAACTAAGCCTTCAAACAAATCACGCATCACTTGAGCTTCAGTCAGTCCAACAGATTTAATTGGGTCTAACGATGCTGGCTCATCTTTCAGATGGCGCACAACTTCTTGATTTTCGGATAAAACAGTACCAGCAGGGACCGTAGCACTGATAACCGATGTAGAAAGGAAAAGTGATGAAATGAATACAGCTAAAGAGGTCAATGAACGTTTATGCATATTATTATTTCTATCTATTAATCAAAAAGAGGATTACTCAGCGTTATTCGCTAAGCTTTGATGAATTAACCCATTACAAACTGCTAAATTGATATTTGACATGCCAAGGTATTAGCCGTGATAGGCGAATAACTCATTGACTTGATTGTCAGTTTAAAATTAGCTTTCGCTTCATCATATAACAAGTAAAACACGGCACAAAGCGCTCTTTTTATCGCGTTGAATATGGTATTTTAAGATGATACATAATAAAAAACATAAACTCTTAATAGGGCTTATTACTTGTATAATGCAGTGCAACCTTCTTACTTAGCACACCGAGAAAGCAACAATGCAATTCGGTCAATAATAGGATTTAAAAACAGAAAGTTAAGAATGTGAAATTACGTAATAATTTGATTTTAAAAATTATTTGATATTTTCATCTTCTGTAACTCAACCTATAAACGGGAGAAAAACGAATGTCACAGACAGTAAAACTCAAAGGCAATAGCATTTCACTTGCAGGTACTTTTTTACAAGCGGGCTCACAAGCTAAACCTTTCACTTTAGTCGCTAAAGATTTAAGTGAAGCAACCTTAGATACTTACCAAGGTAAGCGCAAAGTTCTGAATATTTTCCCAAGCGTAGATACCGGTGTTTGCGCCGCTTCTGTGCGTAAATTCAATCAATTAGCCAACGGTTTAGACAACACTGTTGTGTTATGTATCTCTGCTGACTTACCTTTTGCTCAAGCACGTTTTTGTGGTGCAGAAGGCTTAGACAATGTGGTGACATTATCTTCATTCCGTAGTGATTTTGCCCAAGATTACGGCGTTGAAATGACCACTGGACCATTAAAAGGTTTAACGGCTCGTTCTGTCGTTGTATTAGATGAGAACGACAAAGTGATTTACAGCCAATTAGTGCCTGAAATTACTGAAGAACCTGATTATGATAATGCGCTAAATAGCCTGAAATAATCTTAAATTATGATGAACCACAATCGCCGATGCTTTCGGTGATTGTGGCTTCATTTGATAGGGGTTGGGGTTATCAATCATGTTTTTAATCAACATAAGCCCAAAATAACGGTTTGTGGTTTTTCGCGTTGACCACGTTCGTAAAAATTATATTTTCTTTCATCATACTCACTAACGAGTGCGACAACGTACTTAATACCCGTTGAGCCTGCTCTTGGGTCACAGGGCAACAAGACGTAAGAATATCGATAATCAAATCCCGTGGTTTAACACCATTTTTGACTAACACATCCCACGTAAAACGATTTTTTTTCGCTAAATAGTTCGCAGCTGCCTTATTCATTAAATAAAGTTCTGCGGCGGTATTTGCGGATTCAAACATATCACCTTGATAGTGACATTTAGACATATATTCACGTAGCTTGAAATTGACAATAAAATTAATCGTAAATTGTTCCATTGCAACTCCTTAAAGGTATAAAACCCGCGTTGCTAATATTAATAATCAATGCACAACTTAAGCATTTTTTTATCGTTAATTTAAAAATTAAAGCGTTGCTCACCATTTTTATAGCAGAAAAAACAACCAATCCGCAATGATCGGGACGTCGTTTTACAATGAAAAATATGTAAATTTAGTTTAATCGAGTAAGCTCACTCAATTCTTTTAACTGATTTGAATGAGTGAGCTTATTTATCTGGTATGTTTTATTAATACTAGCTGAATGGATGTTAGTCAGGGAAATATCTTATTTCGAGCAAAGTCTCTTTATTATCTTGAATAAATTGGAGGTACGTTTCTCCCCCTGGAAAACTTTGCTCAATCTCTAATTTTTTGTCCCCGCTCCATCGATAAATAATCAATTGACAGTTATCATCTGAGCAAGTCACTTCTTTGTTCTTATTTGGTTCTAACTTAGCCTCTAAAAACTTTTTATCGTCACCAATCAGGTTACGATATTCTTGATAAGCGCTAAGTAGTGAGCTATTTGGGAAATGACACTGAGTTAGTGCGCCATTTTCATATACGTCTTCCATGGATTGCTCTGCATTTTTACAGAGTTTATCAATCAGCTTATTATTCGGTTTTTCTTGTGCAACAGCACCAATACTCACACTCATTAATACGCTAAGTAAACCCAATTTAAACCATTTTTTCATTATGTTAATCTTGCTCTTTCTTGGTACTTAGCCCGTATTCTCGCAATTTGTTGGCAATAGCGGTATGAGAAATATCTAAACGTTTAGCCAATTTACGCGTACTCGGATAATCACGATATAACCTCGCCAACACCGAGGCTTCATAGCGTTTGGTTATTTCATCCAGTGACCCATTTAATGTATCTAACGCAATCGCAGGCGCGTTAACTGCATCAGGAAGTTGGATATCACCAACATCCAGAATATCGCCATTAAATTGCGATAGCCCTTGGTATAACGCATTACGTAATTGTCTAACATTGCCCGGCCAATAATAGGCGCTGAGTGATTCAATTAATGCTGGTGAGATTTTTGGCTCATCAATATTTAATTCTTTGGCAAAATTAGACACAAAAACTTTCGTGAGCGGTTTAATATCCTCGCTACGCTCTCTTAATGGAGGGATCGTGAGCGTTATGACATTCAAGCGGTAATAGAGATCTTCACGGAATTTTTTCTGTTCCACTAGCTCAGGTAAATTTTTCTGTGTCGCACAAATCACACGTACATTGACTTTGACTTCATGCTCTTCGCCAACACGTCGGAATGTTCCGTCGTTCAGAAAACGTAATAGTTTAATTTGCATTTGAGGGGACATTTCAGCAATTTCATCCAGCAAGACAGTGCCGCCATTCGCTTGCTCAAAAAAGCCTTTTTTCCCTTCAACCGCATTTGGATAAGCCCCTGCTGCATAACCAAATAATTCACTTTCAACGACATCATCAGGCATAGAAGCACAGTTCAATCCTAAAAATGGCGCATTGCCACGAGCACTGTGCAAATGGCAGGCTTTTGCCAGAATATCTTTACCCGTTCCGGTTTCCCCGACAAGCAATAACGGCTCATCCAGCATCGCAACGCGCTTAGCACGCTCAACGACTTGGATCATCGCAGGACTGACCGCCACAATCTGGTTAAATCCACGGTTTTCAATATCAACTTCAGCCACTTGCTTACGTTGATTTTCAAGGATTGCCACGGATTTGAGTAAGATCACCGCCCCTGTGCAGTGAGATTTTCCATCTTCATCGGCGAGAATAATTGGCGTAACCTGCATTAAATAGTCACTGCCTTTGACCGAAATTCGTTCGGTGTATGGTTCTGGAGACTCACGTTCAAACCAACGATGTAAACCATGGTTTGGGATTAACTGAGAGAAGGATTTTTGTTTGATTTTAGTTTCATCAACCCCAAAAAGTTGCAAACTCATTGGGTTAACCAGCTCAACATTCAGTTTATTATCAATGGATAAAACGGGCTCAGGGAAGGAATTGAGTAAAGCCCACACTGCTTTATGCTCACGTTCGGAGGGCATAAAGTAGATGCGGCGAACATCAATTACCCCGTTTATACGGCGGATCTCTGCCATTAACGTACTGAAAACCTGAAAATCTACCGGTGCAAAATTCAGGTAAATTCGACGTTGAGCTGAAATTTCAATGCCTTTTAAGTCAATGTTTTGTAGGACTAAAAGATCAAGTAATTCACGCGTTAAACCGATTCGGTCTTGGCAGGTCACTTCGAGGCGCATGATGAAACCTTTTGTAGAGAACATAATTGCTAATATTTTAGCGTTAAACAGGCCAGTAATACAGAGCCGTGTCACATATTGTTGACACTCGTCTAGTTTCTAATAAATATCAGCAGCATTTCTTTCTTTAACTCGAGGATTGTAGATTAATTCGACAGGGAATTGCCCTTTTAGACATGACTAGCAGGATGGTCAAAACTGTCAACTCATCCTGCCAGCAAAATTTACAGCTTATGGATTCTCTTTTTTTGAGGGAATGGCATTTTTCAGTTGGCCAATTAATTGACGGCGAAAATCACCTAATTTTGGTTTGTCTTCTATCCAAGGTAATGGACGGCACAGCTCCATCGCCTTAATACCTAATCGAGCAGTCAGAAGCCCAGCACCAATTCCTTGTGCAGCGCGTGTCGACAACCGTGCAGTAATATCCTGAGATAGCCAATCCATTCCGACTTCACGAATAAGCTCAGAAGCGCCAGCAAATGCAATATTAATCAGCACCATACGGAATAATCGGATCCGACTATAGTAGCCCAATTCGATACCATAAATGGCGGCAATACGGTTGATTAAACGAATGTTTCGCCACGCAATAAATGCCATATCGACAATGGCCAATGGACTAACCGCTATCATCAAGGCTGACTCTGCCGACGAACGACTGATCTCTTTACGCGCTTGCTCATCAAGGATCGGTTGTACTAATTTGCTATACAGTTCAATAACCTCGCGGTCATTATGCGAATCGTGAACCGTGGCTTGCCAGCTTTGAATTGCAGGGTGTTGCATCGGTAATGCAGACTGTTTGGCGAGCTTTTCACAAAATGCTTTACCCTGCCCCATGCCGTGGCTATGAAGCAATTCACGTGCAAAATCACGCTCCTCTGCACGTTCTCTGAGCCGATACAAGCGACGCCATTCACCAATGACTGAACCCACACCAGCGACTACAATTAAGCCCCCCGCCGCTGCGGTGCCTAACGCTGTCCAGTCTTGAGTTATCCATGATTGATGGATCCAAAGACCTAATTGCGCGACAACGCTCACTCCAAAAATGCCTGCGGCAGCACCAACTAACTTACGCCAGAAACTGCGTTTAGGTTTTAAGGCTTCATTGATGAGACTTTCAACTTCACCATCTTGGCTATCTTGTTCTTCTTGTATATCGACCGGTACAAATTTTTCAAACGCTTTTTCATCAAAAGTTTGCGCTTGTTTTAATGGTTCCATAGTCGGCTTGTCGGCCTTATCGGCAAAGTCCACACGCTGTTTTAGAGGTTCACTCATTTCAGTTTATCTCCTAACAAAAATTCCAGAGCACTGTCCATGCGAATATGTGGCAACGGTTGATCTAACGGCGTTGGCCGAGGGCGGAAATTTTCAAATTGAAAGCCTTGCTGCTGCCAAAACTGTTCATTAGGCAAGCGTTTTGGGACATCACCAGGATAGAACGTTAAGGGCTGCCCATCGCTGAGTCGCTCACCTTTTAAAGCCGGTAATTTTTCCCCCTTGTAGTCCACAATGCCGCTTTCGGTTGCTTGAATAGAAGCCAGACCCACACAGTCCATGCTGATCCCTTCAAATGCCGCATTTTGCCATGCATCTTGGACTAATTGCTGCAATAACGAGACCAAATTTGCATGTTGGTCTGGCGTTACATGATCCGATTTACTGGCGGCAAAGAGTAGCTTATCGATGCATGGAGAAAACATGCGTCTGAGCAATGTGCGTTTTCCATAATGAAAGCTGCGCATTAGCTGGGTTAGCGCCATTCGCATATCGTTGAAGGCGTCTGCACCGCTATTTAAAGGCTGCAAACAGTCCACCAGCACAATTTGTCGATCAAAACGCTGGAAATGATCCTTATAAAACCCTTTCACCACATGGTCACAATAGTATTGATAGCGACGCTGTAATGCGCCGATATTAGTGTTTTTATCTGCTTGCGCTAACTGTTTTTCACCATATTTTTCGATATTTGGCCATGGGAAGAATTGTAATGCAGGTGCTCCCGCTAACTCTCCGGGTAAAACAAATCGCCCAGGCTGAATAAAATGCTGCCCTTGTTGCTTACATTCATGTAGATATGCAGTGTAAGCATTCGAAATTTCAGCCAATAGATTTTCATCGACGGGAGCTAATGGGTCACATTTTTGGCAGAGCTGTAGCCATTCATTAGCGAGCTCCCCACGCTTACCTTTAAGTAGCACTTTCATTTGGCTAGACCAGGTTAAATAGTTCAGATCTAGCATTGGTAAATCCAGTAGCCACTCCCCCGGATAATCGACAATTTCTAAGTACAGGGAGGAGTTATCGACAAAATGTCGAACAAACGAATCATTCGAACGGTAATGAATTTTTAAGCGAATTTCGCTCACGCCACGGGTAGGCGTTGGCCATTGGGGCGGGTCGCCATAAAGCGATGCAATTCCCTCATCATAAGCAAAACGCGGAATTGACATATCGCGCTGTGGAATGCGTTTTACCCCTAGAATTCGTTTATCTCTTGCCGCCGAAAATAGCGGAAGACGCGCTCCCGTGGTGGTGTTAAGAAGTTGGTTAACGAGAGAAGTGATGAATGCGGTTTTGCCACTGCGGCTTAGTCCAGTGACAGCAAGCCTTACATGGCGGTCAACGCTACGGTTCATTAAGTCCGTTAATTCATTTTGTAGCCGTTTCATAATGCTCCTAGTTCTCGCTCTCCCAATAAAAATATAAAGGGAATACAGTCATTAAACTCTATTCCCATTTATGTGATGGTGCAAATCAGTTGTTATAGATGACGAAACTTGCTGTTAACGGTATAAGTGTCCGAGGTGACATAGCGCTCCATTTGGCGCAGTTTCATTTCCCCAGCTTGTAGCTGAGCATCAATTTGGTTTAATAGTGTTGTCACTTCTGGTCCGATATCCTGCTCGCTTCGGTAACCGCTTGGCGCAGCTTCCACAAAGAAACACATCACCACATAGACAATCAAGGTCAATCCAAAACTCATAAACAGGGCAAGTACAGCCAATGCTCTGACCAAAGCAACCGGTAACTCTAAATATTCAGCGAGACCGGAACAAACACCACCAAAAACACGTTTATCCGTTAAGCGATATAACTTGCGGTTGCGAAAATTAGTCATTATTTTTGCCTCCAATTTGGGTGCTCGGCATCTAAAATATCTTCCAGTGTTTTGATACGTTGCTGCATACGCGACGACTGCTCTGCCAATTGCATCAAACGTTGTACTTCATTTTCAGTAAGCTGACTTCCCTGCCCATTGTTTTTCTTACCATAATGGAGCCACAACCAAATCGGCAGAACAAAAATGACAAAGATGATTAATACGAGAGACAGTAAAACGTAGCCCATCACATTTCCTTATTTATGGTTATTTAGCCTAGCGCACTGGCGCAATGAAATCACTGCGCCTTGCGTGTTGAATATTATTCGTCTTTATTGATTTTAGCTTTAAGCGCGGCTAACTGGGCACTAATTTCGTCATCTGCTTTTAACTCAGCAAATTGCTGTTCTAAAGAGCGTTGTTTACCAATACCGTAGCTTTGCGCTTCGCCTTCCATATGGTCAATGCGACGTTCGAACTGTTCAAAACGCGCCATTGCTTCATCCAGTTTACCACTATCTAACTGGCGACGAACATTACGGCTTGATTGTGCCGCTTCTAAACGTACGGTCATTGATTGCTGTTTTGCACGCGTTTCTTGCAGTTTATTTTCTAATTCCGTGATTTCGCCTTTTAAGCGAGTCAGTGTTTCATCAACAATAATCAGTTCATGCTTTAGTGTATCGACCATGGCACTGACTTTTTGCTTTTCAATTAATGCAGCGCGAGCTAAATCTTCTTTATCTTTGATTAATGCCAGTTCCGCTTTTTCTTGCCATTCTGCAATTTGTTTTTCGCCCATTTCGACGCGGCGCTCTAAACTTTTTTTCTCAGCTAGAGTACGTGCTGAGGTGGAGCGGATTTCCACTAACATGTCTTCCATTTCCTGAATCATCAGGCGGATCATTTTCTGCGGATCTTCAGCTTTATCAAGCAGTGAAGCGATGTTGGCATTAATGATGTCGGCAAAACGTGAAAAAATACCCATAATTTATATCCTCTTGATGGATGTTATCTTTCTGTAGAGCCTCAACCCGATGTTGGCGTCCAACCAATACGTGATGCTCCATGAATATAAAATTGAAATTATTAAACCGATAATTATTTCAACCTCTATCTATTACAACTCTAAGATAGCAAGTGGCGTGCCAACTTTATTAAAAAATACATAACCAATTAATAAATAAAAAAAATATTATTTTAATGTCTATCGATGGTTATTTATACTATAGTTAGCAATAGGTAAAATTAACCAATATTTGGTAAAAATAACCATGACAGAGACTAATAATACTATTCTTGGTGTATCGAGTAATTTCCTCGATGTCCTAGAACGTGCTTCTGAGCTTGCCAAGCTAAATAAACCTGTACTTGTTATTGGCGAACGAGGAACAGGTAAAGAGCTAATCGCGGATCGCCTTCACTATCTATCTCCCCGCTGGCAAGAGCCTTTTATCTCCTTAAATTGCAGCGGACTCAATGAGAACTTGCTGGATTCTGAATTATTTGGACATGAAGCAGGTTCTTTTACCGGAGCGCAGAAACGCCATCAAGGTCGCTTTGAACGTGCAGATAAAGGTACGCTATTCCTTGATGAGCTGGCAACCGCACCGATGTCCGTGCAAGAAAAACTTTTGCGTGTCATTGAGTATGGTGAATTAGAGCGTGTGGGAGGAAGTCAGTCATTAAAAGTGGATGTTCGCTTGGTCTGTGCCACTAACGCCAATCTTCCTGAATTGGCTCGCCAAGGGCTTTTTCGCGCTGACCTACTCGACAGAATTGCCTTTGAAGTGCTACGCATGCCGCCATTACGTGAACGTGTTCCTGATATTTTGTTATTGGCTGAGCACTTTGCCATTGGCATGGTACGTGAGCTAAAACGTGCTTATTTCACTGGATTTTCTGACAAAGCCCAGCAAATACTGATGCGATATTCTTGGCCGGGTAATATTCGTGAATTGAAAAATGTCGTCGAGCGATCAGTTTATCGACATGGTGAAAGTGACTTACCGGTGGATACGATTATTTTAGATCCCTTTGGTGAGAAGCTAGCAGAGCTTCATGAGATGCCAGCGGCGCCATCAGAAAGCCCCAAATTGGCACCCGTTTTTCCTTTTGACTTACGCCAATGGCAACTGGAGTCAGAAAAACAGTATGTGGAAGAGGCGCTACGCCAAGCTAATTTTAATCAACGCAAAGCGGCCCAATGCCTATCGCTGAGCTATGACCAATTTAGAGGATTGATAAAGAAACATCAAATTAGCTTGGAAAGCTGATTTTTACGCAAAAAAAAGCCAGCACCCGAGCTGGCTATATAACTAAAACACTGAAAGCAATAAAACACTGGAAGCAATGTGAGCAATGTCATGCCTTGTCTGCTAAAACTAAGCACTCAAGAGACTGAGTTAATGATAATAGTTATTAGTATCATTTGTAAAGCATTTTAATGCGATTATTTCTCATTAAGATTAAATTAAAAATAATAATAACCATTACAATTAGATAGGGCCTTATTGATTCTCATTTACACTTCAAAAGCTTCGCACCCCTCGGCAGTATGAACAAAATATAACCACAAATTTTGCTTATACCCTGTTACCCTATTTTTACGCTACAATAAGGCAATTCAGGTCAACGATATTAGCTCTATGCGCCTTTTAACTCTTTGGTTTTTATTTACTGTTTCTCTTTCTGCATTGGCAGAGCAAACAGACATAAGCTACAAAGACACCATTGCCAATGATGTCCCGGCCGATATTCGCCAAAATGGCTTTATTTACTGCGTCAATGGCATTGTCACCACATTTAACCCACAACTCGCCAGTAGCGGGTTAATTATTGATCCCCTAGGTGCACAACTGTATGACCGCTTACTGGATGTTGACCCCTTTACGTATCGCCTGATCCCAGAGTTGGCTTCCCGCTGGGAAGTTTTAGATAATGGCGCAACCTATCGGTTATATCTGAGAAAAGACGTCAAATTTCAAACCACACCTTGGTTTACACCAACGCGCAATATGAATGCCGATGATGTGGTATTCAGTTTTTCTCGCATGTTTGAAACCAGCAATCCTTACCATTTCATTAATGGCGGGCGCTACCCCTATTTTGACAGCCTGCAATTTGCGAGCAGCGTCGAAAGTATTAAAAAACTGAATAACTACACGGTGGAGTTTCGATTAAAATCCCCGGATGCCTCATTTTTATGGCATTTGGCGACTCACTACGCGCCCGTTTTATCTGCAGAATATGCGGATGAGCTTTCTGCTAGCAATCGCCAAGAAATGATAGATTGGCGCCCTGTCGGCACCGGCCCATTCTCTTTTGATGATTACCAAGCTGGGCAGTTTGTCCGTTTATTGCGTAATAAAGATTACTGGAAAGGTGAACCACGCATGGAAGAAGTGGTGGTAGATATGGGCGCGGGGGGTACCGGACGTATTTCTAAGCTACTCACTGGTGAGTGCGATGTCCTCGCGTACCCAGCCGCAAGTCAGTTAAAAGTGCTACGTGATGACCCTCGCCTACGTATTTCAATGCGTTCGGGAATGAATATCGCATATCTTGCGTTTAATACCAGCAAGCCGCCTCTCGACCAACTCAAGGTTCGCCAAGCGATTTCTTATGCAATTAATAATGAGCGACTCATGCAGTCCATTTATTATGGTACCGCAGAGACGGCGTCATCGATTCTCCCCCGTGCATCTTGGGCGTTTGATAACCAAACAAAAATAACCGATTACAATCCTGAGCTTGCTAAACAAATGTTGCAAGAAATGGGGCTAGAAAAATTAAAATTGGAATTATGGGTTCCTGTCGCATCCCAATCTTATAACCCTAGCCCATTGAAAATGGCGGAATTAATCCAAGCTGACCTCGCTCAAGTGGGTATCGTCATGAGCATCCGTTCAGTGGAAGGTCGCTTCCAAGAAAATCAATTAATGGATCGCTCCCACGATATGACACTAGCGGGCTGGACAACAGACAGTAATGACCCAGATAGTTTTTTCCGCCCACTGCTCAGTTGTGCCGCCATTGGCTCACAAACCAACTTAAGCCATTGGTGTGATTCTAAATTTGATGACGTTTTGCATAAAGCCTTACTAACGCAAGAGCTGGCAGACCGTATTGATTACTACCATCAAGCACAACAAATTCTCGCAGAAGAACTGCCTATATTGCCATTAGCTTACTCGCTGCGTTTACAAGCTTATCGTTTTGACATGAAAGGATTGGTGATCAGCGCGTTCGGCAATACTTCATTTGCTGGTGTTTATCGCGAAATGCAGGAACCGAAAAAAGCACCACCTCGGCAGCAGGAGCCGCAGCCATGATCATCTACTCACTGAGACGATTTCTGCTATTACTGGTGACGGTCTTCTTTTTGTCGCTAGTCAGTTTCAGCTTAAGCTATTTCACGCCTAATGCGCCTCTTAGCGGCGCATCACTCATTGATGCGTATATCTTCTATTTTGATGGCTTACTGCATTTCGATTTCGGCGTCTCTAGCATTAATGGAGAGCCTATCACCGAGCAACTAAAAGACACATTCCCTGCCACTATGGAACTGTGCATTCTCGCCTTTTTATTTGCGTTGTTTGTCGGGATCCCGCTAGGAATGATTGCCTCATTCTGGCGAAACAAACCCGTTGATATTGCAATTAGCACATTCGCCCTACTGGGTTTTTCCGTGCCTGTATTCGTTTTAGCGTTAGTACTAACCCTATTTTTCTCGCTTCACTTAGGATGGCTCCCCGTTTCCGGGCGAATCGACCTGCTTTATAACCTGAAGCCAGTGACAGGCTTTGCCCTTGTGGATGCGTGGCTTTCGGATTCGCCATACCGTAAAGATATGATCATCAACGTGTTAGAACATATGATCCTGCCAGTACTCACACTCGCATTAGCGCCAACCACAGAGGTCATTCGCTTAGTCCGGATTAGTACGGATGAGGTTGCTAGCAGTAACTACGTCAAAGCCGCAGCCACTCGTGGACTTTCTCGCTTTAAAATTATTCGCCGCCATATTTTTCATAACGCAATACCGCCAATTATCCCGAAATTGGGGCTACAATTCTCCACGATGCTAACATTAACCATGGTGACAGAATTAGTGTTTAACTGGCCGGGATTAGGCCGTTGGTTGGTTACTGCTATCCGCCAAGGAGATTACTCAGCGATTTCTGCAGGCGTGATGTTAATTGGCGCATTGGTGATCACCGTGAACGTGTTATCCGATATTTTAGGCGCAATGATGGACCCGTTAAAACATAAGGATTGGTATGTCCTCAGATAATTTTTATCGTGAACAGAAAATGCCATCCCCGACACGGGTGGTGTGGAATATTTTCTCCTCCGACATACTAGCAATGATCGGCTTTTTTGGGGTGATTTTTTTAATCGTCCTCTGTTTTGCTGGCCCTTATTTAGCACCTTATGCCATCGACCAACAATTTTTGGGCTACCAAATTACCCCCCCATCATGGTCACACTATGGTGAAGTGGCTTTCTTCTTTGGTACGGACGATTTAGGTCGTGATATTTTAAGTCGTCTCTTGATTGGTACTAAATCCACATTCGGCTCAGCCCTGTTGGTCACTGCGATTGCGACGATAATCGGCTTAGTGTTGGGTTGTCTTGCGGGCATGACCCGCGGACTGAAATCCGCTGTGTTTAACCACGTTCTGGATACCTTGCTATCGATCCCTTCCCTACTACTGGCGATTATCGTAGTGGCATTTATGGGTGCCAGTTTAACCAATGCGATGCTTGCGATTTGCCTCGCGCTGATCCCTCGTATGGTGCGTACCATCTACGTTGCCGTGCACGATGAGCTAGACAAAGAGTATATTGTGGCGGCTCGTTTAGATGGCGCTTCAAACATCTTTATTTTGTGGTACACCGTACTGCCAAACATTACCCCTATTTTGGTCACTGAATTAACCCGTGCTCTCTCCATTGCAATTTTGGATATTGCAGCATTAGGCTTTTTAGATTTAGGGGCACAACTCCCATCATCTGAATGGGGCGCTATGCTAGGCGATACGTTAGAATTGATTTATGTGGCACCGTGGACAGTCATTTTGCCCGGTGTTGCGATTATGTCGAGTGTCTTATTTGTGAACTTACTGGGTGATGGACTGCACCGAGCGATTAATTCGGGGGTGGAATAATGCCATTACTTGATATTCGTAATTTAACCATTGAATTTATGACGGCTAACGGCCCCGTCAAAGCCGTTGACCGTGTTTCCATGACCTTATCTGAAGGTGAGGTTCGTGGCTTAGTGGGTGAATCGGGTTCCGGTAAAAGCCTAATTGCGAAAGCCATTTGTGGGATCACCAAAGATAATATCCGCGTAACTGCGGACCGCTTTCGCTTCCAAGATATTGACCTCTTAAAGCTAAGTCCACGCAAGCGTCGTCGCCTGATTGGCCATAATATTTCGATGATTTTCCAAGAGCCACAATCCTGTCTTGACCCTGCGGCCGATATTGGGAAACAGCTTATCCAATCAATCCCCGGCTGGACATACAAAGGGCGCTGGTGGCAGCGCTTTAATTGGCGAAAACGCCGAGCAATTGAATTATTGCATCGTGTGGGTATCAAAGATCACAAAGATATCATGCACAGTTATCCGTACGAACTGACGGATGGTGAATGCCAAAAAGTCATGATCGCCATTGCGATTGCCAATCAGCCTCGCTTGTTGATTGCGGATGAGCCGACCAACGCGATGGAATCCACCACGCAGGCTCAAATTTTCCGTTTATTAGATAAATTAAACCAAAACAATAACATGGGAATTTTGCTGATCAGCCACGACATGGAAATGATGTCTAAATTGGTTGATCGAATTAATGTCCTGTATTGTGGCCAGACTGTAGAGAGCGCCACACCGAATGATATTTTACAGCGACCTCGACACCCTTATACGCAAGCATTAATTCGCTCTATTCCTGATTTTGAAAGTCCGATCCCCCATAAAGGTCGTTTAAATACACTCCCTGGGGCTATTCCTTCATTGGAACACTTACCAATTGGCTGTCGTTTGGGTCCTCGTTGCCCTTACGCGCAACGAACCTGTATCGATGCACCACCACTGCGCAGCATTAAAGGACACCTAGTTGCTTGTCATTATCCACTGAATACCGAGGAACAACCCTAATGGAAACGTTACTTGAGGTACGTAACCTGACAAAAACGTTCCGTTTTCGTGAAGGGTTATTTCGTCGCCATGAATTACAAGCCGTCAAGCCGTTAAGTTTCAACCTACAAGCAGGGCAGACGTTAGCCATCATCGGCGCTAACGGCTCAGGAAAATCCACCTTGGCTCGCATGTTGTCTGGGGTGACGGAGCCTTCTGGTGGAGAGATTTTAATCCGTGGTCAACGGCTAAGTTTTGGCGATTATAGCTACCGAAGCCAACGTATTCGCATGATATTTCAGGATCCAAGTACTTCCTTAAATCCGCGCCAGCGTATTGGGCAAACCCTTGAATTACCCTTAAAACTGAATACTAACCTTACCGGTATTGAACGGGAAAGACGTATTATCCAGACATTACGCCAAGTAGGATTACTGGCCGATCACGCAGAATATTACCCACACATGCTAGCATCAGGTCAAAAACAACGGATCGCCCTCGCCCGTGCGTTAATTCTGCAACCAGAAATTATCGTGGCTGATGAAGCGCTTGCCTCGCTGGATATGTCGATGCGCTCGCAGATAATCAACTTAATGCTCGATTTGCAAGCTAAGCAAGATATCGCTTATATTTACGTCACCCAACATTTAGGCATGATGAAGCATATTAGTGACAAAATGCTCGTAATGGATAAAGGCGAAGTCGTTGAGCGAGGAAATACAGCGGAGGTTTTAGCGGCTCCACTTCATGACGTGACGCGTCGTCTGATTGAAAGTCACTTTGGAGAGCCATTATCCATTGATGCGTGGCGACAAGATTTGTAATGACCAAAAGACGGGGGAAATAACCTCCGTCTTTAACAAACTGTTTGTTGCTAGCGCGCTATGGATACACAACTTTTTATGTGTTTGAGGTGCACCACAATCGTGAACGTCACAATCACCAGTAACGACCATGCCCCCCATTTCCCTGCATGTACCATCGACCATGCTCCGATTTGATTTGGATATTGCCAAACACCAAAGAACGTTCCGAAGTTTTCCGCCAGCCAAATGAAAAATCCTATCAGCATAAATGCAAGCAATAGCGGCATTTTACGTTCTTTATCTAACGGGGTATAAAACACCACGCTGCGGGCATACAAACCAAATATAAATGCCGTTAAGTACCAACGATAATCATCAATATAGTGATGGCTAAAAAAGTTAATATAAATGGCTAAAGCCACTAATGTCGCCATCCAATAAGGTGGATAATGTTCAACCCTGACATTAAAAAAACGCCAGGATTGAATGATATAGCTACCAACTGCCGCATACATAAACCCCGTGAACAGAGGAACTCCCCAAAGTTTGGTGTACGCCTCATCAGGATATTGCCATGAACCAATTGTCGCTGAGGTTTTAAATAATTCCATCATAAAACCCACTAAATGGAATACACAAATGGCTTTTAGCTCATCCCATGTTTCTAATTTTGACCATACCAAAAACGCTTGAAAAGAGACTGCGAAAATCAGTAAAACATCATAACGAGGAATACCTAGAATCCCTTTCGCTGGCACTAGGAATAAAGCCAAAAAGAAGAAACCAGCAAACAGACAAGAACGAGCATTAATTAAACCAAAAAACCAAAATTCAAGAATAAAGCGTTTTAATCCTTTACTACTATTCGGTTTATGAGCCATTAAGATGGCATCTAGCTTGGTTAAGTAATTAAGATTGTGAAAAATGGATGCCATTTTGACAGCTCATAAAATGTGGCTAAGGATTGAGAGAATAGCTCAATGTGAGGCAAAATTATAACAAAACCCTCTCAGATACCTATCCCGTAACATTCTTAATTTTAATGGAATATCAATTAAATAGATAATTCCCCTGAAAAATACTCGTCTCCCGTAATCTTGCCATACATTAGAGTGATTTTAGATATTGGGAGCTGCCCCGCATCCTTTGGCAATTCTCTTTTTAAATCTAGTGTATACTTGAAAGAACAATAATGATGACCATTCTATGACTTAGGAGTTTTATGATGAAATTGTATTACGCTCCCGGTGCCTGCTCACTTTCTCCTCATATTATTCTGCGTGAAGCAGGATTAGATTTCAGTATTGTTCGTGTTAACTTAAAAGAGAAAATCACAGAAACGGGTGAAAACTTCTTAGAAATTACCCCTAAAGGTCAAGTTCCTACTCTCGTTTTAGATGATGATGAGCAATTAACTGAAGGTGCTGTGATTGTTCAATATATTGCAGATCAAAACCCAAATAGAAACTTAATTGCCCTGCCAGGTTCAATGAAGCGCTACCATCAGTTAGAAGCGTTAAACTTCATTTCTACTGAACTACATAAGAATTTTGGCCCATTATTTGCGCCAAATACCCCTGAAGAATATAAAGATGTTGTTCGCGCAAATTTACTGAAAAAATTCCAGTATGTGAATGATGTTCTGAAAAATCAGCCTTATTTTGTCGCTAAAAGTGATTTCTGTGTTGCTGATGCGTATTTGTTTACCGTCACCAACTGGACTCGTTTAGTTGGCGTTGATATCAGCGCATTGAGCCATCTGAACGAATATTGTGAGAAGATTGCGAAGCGCCCAAAAGTACAAGAGGCATTAGAAGCGGAAGGGTTACTGAAAAAGTAATCTATTGTATGAAATGCATTTACAAAAACAGCGCCATTCGGCGCTGTTTTTTATTACTATATTTAATAAGTTACTACTATGCTCAATCAGTCTAACTGAGTGGCGCAGAATTTATGTTGAGGGTTAACCATCAAATCTTGAGCTGCAACTAACTGAAGTTCGTACTCACCCATTTCTTTGGTTTTCAGCATGACTTCATAGACTGCCGCCGCAACATGCTCTAAGCCTTTATCTAGTGGCTCACCTTTTAAGATATTGACCAACATTAAACCACTCGTTAAGTCACCAACTCCCACAGGCTGTTTTTCACCGAAATCTACTAATGGGCGGCTAACATGCCAGCTATGTTCCGCAGTGACTAAAATCATTTCAAAGCGGTCTGCACGATAGCCTGCACGGCTTAAATGCTTAACTAATACAGTTTTAGGGCCTTGCTGACATAGTCGACGTGCAGCTTGAACAGCTTGCTCTACCGTCGCTATTTTCTCATTCGCTAACGTTTCTAACTCTAACAAGTTAGGCGCAATCACATCACTCGCCGCTAGCGCTTGTTGACAAAGAAACTCAGCGACACCTGGCGCAACGATGCATCCCTTCTCTGGATGCCCCATCACAGGGTCACAAAAATAGATGGCCTGCGGATTCGCCGCTTTAACCTTTTGAACAATCGCTAGAATATCATTGCCTTGCTCAGCAGAACCAATATAGCCACTTAACACGGCATCACAGATTGCCAGTTTATGGATTTTTGCTAATCCTTCGGCAATATCTGTCAAATGCTGAGCAGGAAATACTGAGCCCGTCCATTGTGGATACTGAGTATGGTTGGAGAATTGCACTGTATTAAGTGGCCACACATCTACGCCCATACGGCACATAGGGAATGCAGCAGCACTGTTTCCTGCATGGCCGAAAACAACATGGGATTGAATTGATAATACGCTTTTCATTGGAAACCCAGAGAATTGTTATGTCGAATGAAGAGAAATCAGTGAGTAGCCGTTTGCCAATATGAATAGCCCGGAAATTTCCGGGCTATTCATTACAAAGGTTCGTCAGAGCTATTTCCAGTTAACTAAGCAGTCGTTTTTCTTACCGCGACGGATAAGTGTGTAACGACCAAATAAACGGTCAGCATCAGTGAATACATACATTGGTTCAGTTTGTTTCTGACCATTGACAGAGACTGCATTTGAGCTGATTGCCGTTCTTGCTTGACCACGAGAAGGTACCAGTTCTGAATCAACTAATGCTTGCTGGAGATCTGCACCATCTTCTAGGGTGATGCACGGCATGCCGTCTTGAGCTAATTGCTCAAAGTCAGCTTCAGTTAAATCCGATACTGCACCAGAGAATAAGCTTTCAGTAATGCGTTTTGCAGCCGCTAGACCCGCTTCGCCGTGAACTAATTTAGTCACTTCTTCAGCTAATACGTACTGTGCACGAGGAGCTTTGCCACTGTTTTTGTCTTCTTCTTCTAACGCATCAATTTCGCTTAATTCCATGAAAGTAAAGAATTTCAGGAAGCGATAAACATCAGCATCCGCGGTGTTAATCCAGAATTGATAGAATTTATATTGGCTAGTTTTCTTCGGATCTAACCACACTGCACCACCTTCGGTTTTACCAAACTTGGTACCATCTGTTTTGGTGATCAATGGAACAGTTAAACCAAACACTTGGTTTTGATGCAGACGACGAGTTAAATCGATACCTGAAGTGATGTTACCCCATTGGTCTGAACCACCAATTTGTAACTCAACCCCCATCTCTTTATTCATGTTCGCAAAATCATAACCTTGTAATAGGTTATAGGCGAACTCAGTGAAAGAGATCCCGACATCATCACGGTTTAAACGTTGCTTAACAGACTCACGGTTGATCATTTGGTTAACGGAGAAGTGTTTACCAATATCACGTAAGAATGTCAGCACATCCATTTTGCCAAACCAATCATAGTTGTTAGCTAGGCGTGCGCTGTTTTCACCACAATCAAAACTAAGGAATGGTGAAACTTGGTTACGGATTTTTTCTACCCACTCTTGAACGGTTTCTGTGGTGTTTAATTTACGTTCAGTAGCTTTGAAGCTCGGGTCACCAATAAGACCCGTTGCGCCACCGACCAACGCCACAGGCTTGTGCCCGGCTAGTTGGAATCGTTTTAAACACAGCAAAGGAACCAGATGTCCCAAGTGCAAGCTATCGGCGGTAGGGTCGAAGCCACAATAGAGAGAGATAGGGCCCTGCGCCAGTCTCTCTGCTAACGCATCCTCATCCGTTACCTGGGCAACGAGGCCCCGCTCTTGCAATTGTTTAATCAGGTTATTGCTAGACATCAATGACTCCATCGGTTGAATTTTGTCTATCTATTTTAATGTGGAAAATTGGCAGAATGAGGCGTCGCTCAAAGGCTCGCCAGTATGATTTGTCAATTTTCTTAAACGAGGCTATAGCATAAAGCGCATATCAATTAAGTGCCAGCTAAAAAACCATTTATTACGGGGCTAATCGGTCAATTACCCAGCCATCCCCTTCTCTTTGGTATAGAAAGCGGTCATGTAGGCGGTGAGCGCCACCTTGCCAAAATTCGACACTGTTAAAAACAACACGATACCCTCCCCAAAAACTCGGTAATGGAACCTCACCGTTTTGGAATTTCTGCTTAAGTTCTAAAAATTTCCCTTCTAAGATTCCACGAGCCGAAATACGCGAAGATTGAGCTGATGCCCAAGCTGCGATTTGGCTATCTTTTGGACGGCTATGGAAATATTTTAGTACTTCAATCGGGCTTAAACGCTCAGCAACACCTGTAAAATGAACTTGGCGTTCCAGTTGATACCATGGGAAATGCAGACTGATTTTATTATTATGCTCTAAATGCTGCGCTTTACGGCTTCCCAGATTGGTATAAAAGACTAATCCGTTTTCATCGAAATGCTTTAATAATACGATCCGTTGATAAGGCTGCCCGGTTTCATCAACTGTTGCCACACACATTGCTGTCGGGTCAGTTAATCGCGCTTCACAGGCTTGCTTTAACCAGCGCTCAAACAGTGAAATAGGATCTGGCGTTAAATCTTTGCGTCTCAATCCACCTTTTGTATATTCACGTCGTACCGCAGCAAGATCGATCTCTTCAAGTTCGTTCATTTTACTGTCCTTTCAAGCGGTTATTTTATATCAATATTTGCGGGGTATATCGCACCTAATATGCTATCTCTGCTTGCACCCGTTACTGATGCAAGACTACCTGATAAGCCTGAAACTGTACGAGCGGCAAGCCAAGCAAATGCCAGTGCTTCCATATCATCACCACTCAGCCCATATTTATCACTTGGCGCGACTTCAATCCCCGGCAGTAATGTCGCTAATCGCAATATTAAGAATTTATTTTGAGCGCCTCCGCCACAAACAATTAAACGCTCGCAGCCTCCACATAACTTAACTTGATCTACGATAGATACGGCGGTCAATTCACACAATGTTGCTTGCACATCTTCAGGAGATAGTAATTGAAAATGCGCCAAATGCTGTTCTAGCCATTGCATATTAAAATATTCACGGCCAGTACTTTTAGGCGCTGAACGTTTAAAATAGCTATCATTAAGCATCGCATTTAATAATGCCTGATTCACCGCTCCTGTTTTTGCCCATTCACCATCTTTATCATACGCTTGTTGCTTATTGCGCCAGACCCAAGTGTCCATTAACATATTGCCTGGCCCTGTGTCATAGCCTTTTACATATGCATTTGGCAGTAATGCAGTAACATTAGCAATCCCACCAATGTTAAGTACAATGCGTTTTTCAGTCGGATGACCTAATACAGCTAAATGAAATGCAGGAACTAACGGAGCACCTTGTCCACCGTAAGCCATGTCTCTGCGGCGAAAATCCCCCACAGTCGTTATTCCAGTTAATGCTGCTATACGATTGTTATCACCAATCTGCATAGTAAACGGTGTTTCACTATCAGGTTCATGCCAAACCGTTTGCCCGTGACAACCAATCGCAATAATATCTTCAGGAGATAGACCCGTTTGATGAAGAAGCTGATTAATGGCATCGGCATATATTGTGCCAAGTTCTCTATCTATTTTTCCCAATTCAGAAAGTGTTGTTTCTTGCCCTTGGCAAATATTGAGAATGCGCTTTTTTAGTTCAATCGGAAATGAGGCGCTCAAGCTAGCTTGCTCCGCAACAAACTTATCATTAATTGCAGCTAATACGACATCAACACCATCTAGGCTGGTTCCTGACATAACACCAATATAGCGACCCGATTTAATCATCATTATTCCCTTTAACGTGTCTATTCACTCAATGAGATAAACTAGGAAAGATTGTGCTTTTAGAGAAAAATTTGTCAACTGATCGATTCAATTTCTCGTAGCGCTTCGCAGGAATAATAAATAATTGATAGAAGAGATGAAAATAGTGAGCAAAATAGCAGCAATAAATCGTTTTTTATCTCTTGATTATTTTATTTGATTTATAATGGTTTATTCTGTAATTATCTGCTACACCTTAAGGTGAGTAGTTCTTATTACAGGTAAAAATCCCCTATTTGACCTTTGCTATAAATTGATGCTCTAAAATAGTCAAAAAATAGATGATTCTTTAGCAAAGGGTGCTTTGAATTGGGATTTTGAGTGGAATTTGAGATATTTTACCTAGTGTTGATGCATTATTTAATTCAAAATTAGTAGTCTAGGCTCTGTTATCTAAAACAAATTTTTGATGTTGTTGTGCTTATGGTAAGAACAAATCTTCGATGCTACGTTACTGCCACGAACAGCAAGTCTCATAGGAGTTATTATGCTTAAGAAAGTTTTTGTAGGTGTTGCTGCGGTTGTTGCGTTATCTGGCTGTGTCAATACAAGTACGCTTTCTGGTGATACTATTTCAGCTCAAGATGCTAAACAAGTCCAAACTGTGACTTATGGTACGGTACTCAACGCACGCCCAGTGACCATTCAAGCGGGTGAAGATGGTAACGTGATTGGTGCAATTGGCGGTGCAGTTATCGGTGGCCTGTTAGGTAATACCGTCGGTGGTGGTACTGGTAAAACGCTAGCAACAGCGGCCGGGGCAATCGCAGGTGGTTTAGCGGGTCAACAAGCACAAGGAGCTCTAAATAAAAGCCAAGGTGTGCAGCTTGAAATCCGTTTAGACAGTGGTAAAAACATTGTTGTTGTTCAGAAACAAGATCCTGCCGCTTTCCGTGTAGGTCAGCGTGTTATGATCGCAAACAGCGGAAATACAGTTACTGTGTCACCTCGCTAATTTGACATAAATTCAAAATAAAATGCGTTCACCGGCTAATTAATCGATGAACGCATTTTTTATTTAAATCATGATTAGTGTTTTATTTTTTAGCTTATTAGTAATAATATTTTTATCGCGTCTGAGCACTTCGCTATCTTTTCGTTTATGGGTTCCATAGCAGAACTTTATTGAATAATTGTGATTGATATCTATTCAAGTAAAATGTAATTTACACCGTATGTATTCTCTATTTTTCTTGAAGCAAATTTTTCATCCCTATTTTCACTCTCTAATCCCTCTTAATACCGTATGTTTTTAATAATTAACCCATAATGATAGAATACAAAGCCGCCTCACGTAAAAAATCATGCATCTATATAGAAACACATATTACGTGCATGGTGGCTATAGTTATTAGTTTAATATATATTTAGGCGAATTATATTCATAGTAATAAAATTAAATGAGAAAAATAATTAGTAGTCTATGAATCGTTCTGTAAACGTAGAATGTTTTTCTCCAGTTTTAATAGCAATAAAGATAACTGGCTTAGCTCGTCATGACTAATATTACTTAAAATCTCTGTCCGAGTATTATTAATCACTTGATCAACCGTTTTGATAAAAGGCTCCGACTCCTCTGTGAGTTTGATTCTCTTAGCGCGTCGGTCATTTGCACATGTATGACGTGAAATGAGCCTTTTTTCTTCTAATTGATCTAATGTTCTGACCAGAGAAGGTTGTTCAATACCGATTGCTTTTGCCAATTGAATCTGTGATTGCTCGGGCGGTAACTGGCTAATATTATGCAGTGTTACCCAGTGTGTTTGCGTGAGTTTAAGTGGCTTGAGGCGATAGTCAATCAATGCTCGCCACATACGGACTACACGAGATAATTCAGTTCCAATTTGAGATTCCAATTTACCCTCCTTTATATAATTATAATGTCTAAAAAATATACCGAATACATATTATTTTTTAAATTATATATTAATTCCCTTTTATCTTTACAACCTTTTATTGAGCCAATACCTAATAAATACCTATATATAGTGAGCATCAATAAATCATTGAGTGATATATACCTTGTTTTCTTCCATGCTTTTTCATATAAAAACAATATAATCACTTAATAAGACAACCTATCAATTATCTTATTAATAAGAATAGCCTTACTCTTCTTTCGAATCTATCTATTTTAACCCTTATAGTAATTACAACTAACAATAAAAAATGCAATAGCAAATAAACTCTTTAAAAACAAAGCAATATAGTTATTCTTAAAATTATGTCATTTACAGTTGATTTATATGAATTTCATCATCATTTTGAATAAATAAAATTTTATTGAAATGTAACCGTTGAAATTAATTTAAGTGAATTGATTTGCCATTGAATTATTTGGCGTGGAATGGTTTTATTATCAATTAAAACAGAGACTGTTGAGGGTCATTCATGTCTTCTTGAGCCACTTTCTTATTATTTGCTCTTAAAAATCGCTGGCGACATAAACGGATGACATGACGTTTTTCAGCGTTAGTTAACTGTAACCAGCCAAAACGTTCATCACGGGTTCGATAGCAACCTCGGCAATATCCCTGCTCGTTGGTTTGACATATTCCACGGCAAGGGCTTGGTATGTCAAAAAACTCAAGTTGTTCTGCCATCATTAACCACCCGTAATATAAACATAAAATTATGATATACTCTCTCAAATTGAGTATAGCCATGATATGACTAAAAAATAAACCTCAATCGTTGTATTTAGTCATATTGCCACGTTATATTGATAGATAAATCGATTCGACTTTAAGCATTATTGCCTGAAGAATTTATAGGGAAACTACTATTATGCGCTTACTACATACCATGCTCCGCGTTACCGACATGCAACGCTCCATTGATTTTTATACCAAAGTATTAGGTATGCGCTTACTGCGCACGAGCGAAAATACAGAATACAAATATTCTTTAGCGTTCGTCGGTTACAGTGATGAAAGTGAAGGTGCTGTTATCGAGTTAACTTATAACTGGGGCGTAACAGAATATGATTTAGGCAATGCTTATGGTCATATTGCATTAGGTGTTGATGATGTCGCTAAAACCTGTGAGGACATTCGTCAAGTAGGTGGAAATGTCACTCGTGAAGCAGGCCCAGTCAAAGGCGGTACAACCGTTATCGCATTTGTTGAAGATCCAGATGGCTATAAAATTGAGCTTATCGAAAACAAAAGTGCAAGCAAAGGATTAGGCAATTAATCCCTCGCATTCATTTTATATTTTAGGTGATGATAACCATCACCTAAAATTTCTTCAGTATCTACCTGCAAAAATATATTCCCTTTGGCATAATGAAAGCCAACCAGAAACTGTAAATTGAAAGCCTAATGTCTGAAAAAAATAACCCTAACTCACTGGTTAACCGCTTCCGGGGTTACTACCCTGTCGTTATTGATGTCGAAACTGGTGGGTTCAACCCCAAAACTGATGGTCTATTAGAGATAGCTGCCATTACACTCAAAATGGACAAAGATGGCTGGCTGGCCATCGATGAAACGTTACATTTTCATGTAGAACCTTTTGAGGGAGCGAATTTGGAACCCTCCGCACTGGAATTCACAGGCATTGACCCCACTAACCCTCTACGTGGTGCCGTGAGCGAATATGAAGCACTGCATGCCATTTTTAAAACAATTCGAAAAGGCATGAAAAATACCGATTGCAATCGCGCGATCATGGTAGCTCATAACGCAAATTTTGATCACAGCTTTGTTATGAATGCGGCAGAGCGTTCAGGGTTAAAACGCAACCCTTTCCATCCCTTCGCAACCTTTGATACTGCTGCACTGAGCGGATTAGTCTTTGGACAAACCATTCTTGCGAAAGCGTGTGTCACCGCAGGTATTCCATTTGATGGCAAACAAGCCCACGGTGCCCTATATGATACTAACCGTACTGCGCTATTATTTTGCGAATTAGTCAATAAATGGAAAAAACTAGGCGGGTGGCCACTACCTAGCGAACCTCAATAATCTCGCCCCCTAAATACAAAAAAACCGTATTAGTTTTACGCTAATACGGTTTTCATCAATATAAGCAGGAAAGCTTATTCAACCATTTGATTACTCAGTGATGGTTTCATCTGCTGGACGGTATTTATCTGCAGTTTCTTTAATCAGAGCTTGTAATTCACCGCGTTGGAACATTTCAACGATAATGTCACAACCGCCAACTAACTCACCATCCACCCATAACTGTGGGAAGGTTGGCCAATTAGCATATTTTGGCAGCTCCGCACGAATGTCTGGGTTTTGTAAAATATCAACGTAAGCAAAACGCTCACCGCAAGAAGACAGAGCTTGAACAGCTTGAGCAGAAAAACCGCAGCTAGGCAGTTTTGGAGAGCCTTTCATGTATAATAAAATTGGATTTTCTTTAACTTGGCGCTCAATTTTTTCGATAGTTGTCATTTTATATCCTAAAACGTGGGTGCTGATTTTGCAGTCACTGAGCCACTTTGAATCATTTACAAGGCAACTCATTAGACAGAACACATTGACCGGTGTAATCGCCGGCACAGTCAAAACATCGCAAATTGTTCCGTGATTGTTTCATACAATATGCCAGTTTTATAAGGTGAATACTATAGCACTCCTATTTGCTGTACTCAAAAGGTGAAAAGCAAATAGCAACGTTTTCTTTTTACTATAAAAAATTCAGGATGGGCGTTTTTGCAGTGTAATCATGGGAGTTATTTGTTAATATATTAGCAAATTAATAACACTTGATGTGTTTCCCTGCTCTTCAATGACAATAATGACATGCAGTGGAATAATAATTATGCAACTTACTAACAATTAAGGCATAAATAGCATCATGGAACAGGTTTTTTCTTACTGTAGCCTGTATTCTGTTATGATAATTAGATGATTTACGATGCGGCGCAATAGCTAACTACGGTTTTACGTCGCTATACTAGAAGTAGATTAATAAATAGAAATACACTTAATTTCGCTCATTTTACGAGCAAACACCCTAAACACTGAATAAAAGCAATCAAGGAGTACGCAATGTCTTTTGAATTACCAGCTCTACCTTATGCTAAAGATGCTTTAGAACCTCATATCTCCGCTGAAACCCTAGAATACCACTACGGTAAGCACCACAACACCTATGTTGTTAACCTGAACAACCTGATCAAAGGCACCAAATTTGAAGGTCTGTCTTTAGAAGAGATCATCAAAACTTCTGAAGCTGGCGTATTCAATAACGCGGCTCAAGTTTGGAACCACACTTTCTACTGGCACTGCTTGGCTCCAAACGCAGGCGGTGAACCAACAGGTAAAGTTGCAGAAGCTATCAACAAAGCATTCGGTTCATTTGCTCAGTTTAAAGAGCAATTCACTGATGCCGCAGTTAAAAACTTCGGTGCAGGTTGGACTTGGTTAGTGAAGAAAGCAGACGGCAGCCTGGCTATCGTTAACACGTCTAACGCGGCAACACCAATTTCTGGTGACGACAAGCCAGTTCTGACTGTTGATATCTGGGAACACGCTTACTACATCGATTACCGTAACGCACGTCCAAAATACTTAGAAAACTTCTGGGCGCTGGTTAACTGGAAATTTGTTGAAGAAAATCTGGCTTAATTTTAGTTCAGATCTAAAATGACTAAGGGCGAGTATAATACTCGCCCTTAATTATTTCTCATCCTGAGTAGATAGGATGGAAATGAAATCAGAAAATGTGCACAGCAAACAAAATAATTACAGCTAAAGAGCCAAACGCAGCTAGCAATCCATATTTAAAATCTGTATCCATGAGACCCTCTCATATAAAGAAATTGAATTATCAAATAACCATAAAATAAAAAGGTTATTTCAGTATACATGCACAAAAACGTAAAACCAGTGTCTATATCACATGTTATAACATCAATTATTTCTTTCGTTTTTGCGCTAGATCAGACAAAATCGACAACAAATCGCTAAATTATTGCCAGCAAAGGTACTATGCATCAATATGCAGGTAATTATTTAACTAGAATTATTTTAGAGACCAAGTTTTGGTTAGGAGTTTTTTCTTCTCATGGCAACAATTAAAGATGTGGCGAAACGTGCGGGCGTCTCTACCACAACCGTCTCCCATGTTATCAACAAGACGCGTTTTGTCGCTGATGATACAAAAACAGCCGTTTGGGCCGCCATCAAAGAGCTCAATTATTCTCCGAGTGCGGTTGCGCGTAGTTTAAAAGTCAACCACACCAAATCAATCGGCTTATTGGCAACATCAAGTGAAGCCCCCTATTTCGCAGAAGTAATCGAGTCTGTCGAGAATAGTTGCTATGAGAAAGGCTATACTCTAATTTTATGTAACTCTCACAATAACTTAGGTAAGCAAAAAGCGTACTTACAAATGTTGGCTCAAAAACGTGTCGATGGGCTACTTGTGATGTGTTCAGAATACCCTGACACCTTGATTGGTATGTTGGAAGATTACCGAAATATTCCAATGGTCGTCATGGACTGGGGTACCTCTCGCGGGGATTTCACTGACAGTATTATTGATAACTCTTTCCACGGTGGTTATTTAGCAGGTCGTTATCTTATTGACCGTGGTCATCGTGAAATTGGCGTGATCCCTGGCTCCCTTGAAAGAAATACAGGCATTGGGCGTTTAACTGGCTTCCAAAAAGCCATGGAAGAAGCCAAAGTCACATTAAAAGATGAATGGATTGTTCAAGGGGATTTCGAGCCAGAATCAGGTTATAAAGCGATGATGCAGATCCTCAGTAACAAGCACCGCCCAACGGCTGTCTTCTGTGGAGGAGACATCATGGCGATGGGAGCAATCTGTGCGGCTGACGAGATGGGATTACGCGTCCCACAAGACATTTCCATTATTGGCTATGATAACGTGCGTAATGCGCGCTATTTCACTCCTGCATTAACCACAATCCACCAGCCAAAAGAGCGTTTAGGTCAAATGGCGTTTGCGATGTTGCTCGATCGTATTGTGAATAAACGCGAAGATGCGCAAACGATTGAAGTTCACCCGCGTTTAGTTGAGCGCCGTTCCGTGGCTGATGGTCCATTTATTGATTATCGCCGCTAAGTCTATCTCAGCACATTAGCTCGCAAACCACTCCGCGTTGAGCGTTTCGCTATCACCAAGATAGTCAAGAAGCCATCTCAGCGCTGGAGATGTATCATTCTCAACCCATGTTAAGCAGCAAGGGCTTTCAGGAAACGGCTGCGCTAATTCCAGCTCAACTAGCTTGCCTTCTGCACACAAAGGTGCTGCACGGTGCTCTGGAACCATCCCCACACACAGACCATTTGCCAAACACGCTAAACCACTTTCCCAGTAAGGCACAACTAAGCGTCGTTGGTTGTCCAGCGCCCAAGTATCTCTTTTCGGTAAGCTTCTTGAGGTATCTTCCAAGCACAAACTTGGATATTCACGCATTTGATCATCCGTCAGTTTGCCCTGAATTTTCGCTAATGGGTGAGCGGGGCTCGCAACACAACGCCATGACATAAAGCCCATATCGCGAAAACTATAGCGCTCTCCAATGGGTGAAGCACGGGTCGCTCCAATCGCCACATCCACACGCCCATCCGCTAATGCATCCCAAACCCCATTAAACACTTCAGGGTGGATATACAGTTCGATATCAGGAAAATGACGATAAAAATCCAAAATCAGCTGTTCCGTACGCTGCGGTTTTACGATGCAATCAACGGCAATACTGAACTGCCCACGCCACCCATTGGCGACTTGTTGGCATTGATGGCGAGTATCAATCATTTTTTTGATAACACTTCGACTTTCTTTAATAAAGATAACCCCTGCTTCCGTCAATACCACATCACGGTGACGGCGCTCGAATAGCGGAACTGCCAACCATTCTTCGACTTGCTTTACTGTATAACTGATCGCTGAAGGGACTCGATGCAGCTCATCCGCAGCACCACTAAAGCTTCCCGTTCGAGCAACTGCGTCTATGACTTCAAGTGCATGAGCTGACCACATTTTCTTTCCTTTCAAATTATTTGATAGCAGAGTCCAAATATTACCGTTTCACAACGTAAAAAAATAGCCTATACAATAAGATAACTATTAACATTATTTTAAATACAGATTAAGCAAAACTATGACAAATACTGCGACAAAAAACTCCTCTGGATTTTTGATTTACCTTGCCGGCCTAAGCATGCTGGGGTTTTTAGCCATCGATATGTATCTGCCTGCCTTTGGTTCAATGCAAACAACCTTAAATACGACTGAAGGTGCTATCAGCGCCTCATTGAGTATCTTTCTAGCTGGCTTTGCTTTTGCCCAGCTACTATGGGGCCCCCTTTCAGATAAATTAGGACGCAAACCTATTCTCATTGTGGGGCTTTCCCTGTTTATTGTTAGCTGCTTGGCTATGATTTGGGTCACCGATGCCACTCAGTTATTAATCCTTCGATTCTTACAGGCCGTTGGTGTTTGTTCTGCTGCAGTTTTATGGCAAGCCCTCGTTATCGACCGCTATAACGAAGCTGATACCCAAAAAGTATTTGCCTCTATCATGCCTTTAGTGGCACTTTCTCCAGCATTGGCGCCTCTTTTAGGTGCTTGGGTGCTTGAGCACAAAAACTGGGAATTTATCTTCATCGTGCTGATGATGGTAGGCGTTTTACTCCTGCTACCGACTTTGATGCTAAAAAAAGTGGCGCCGAAAGTCATCGCAGAAGAAAACCAGACACAAACCAAAATTTCCTTTGCGACCTTGTTAAGCTCCCCTGTTTTCAGTGGTAACGTGCTTGTATACGCAGCATGTAGCGCTGGCTTTTTTGCATGGCTAACGGGTTCGCCGTTTATTCTACGCAATATGGGTTTTAACCCTGCGGATATCGGCCTAAGTTATATCCCTCAAACACTGGCATTTATTGTCGGAGGATACGGCTGCCGCTTCGTATTAGCTAAAGTGCGTGCTGAAACGTTGTTCCCAATCCTGCTAGCCGGTTATGCCATTAGCATGATTATATTATTTGTGATGGCGATTTATACTCAGCCAACATTAACTATGATTTTAGTACCATTCTGCTTTATGGCCGCCATGAACGGCGCATCATACCCAATTGCCGTAGCCAAAGCCCTTAACACATTCCCATCCGCCAGTGGTAAGGCCGCTGCATTACAAAATGCCTTACAATTAGGGTTATGTTTCTTAGCCAGCTTATTAGTCTCTGCGCTCACCTTTGACCCGTTACTCGCCACGACTGGCGTGATGGCATTTACGGTGATCCCAATGATTATAGGCTATTTCATGCAGCGTTGTGCCAGCAAATCAAATAATGCGATTAAGCACACTGAATATCAGCATGACTAATCGTTAGTTAACGTTATTTTTTAGTTTCACAATAATCAGCCACGTTACCATTATTGATAACGTGGCTGACTTTTTTATTTTAGTTAATACGTATTTTATAGAGTTAATTTTTTACCTATAACACGCTATTATTAGCATATTCAATTATGACGTTTTGAAGAGCCATGCTGAAACAGTATTATCCTCCTGATGAATTAAAAGAATTTGTTAGTTCAGTTTTGATTATCAAGAAATTTACTGATGCTATTAAGATCTTCCCAGGCACAGGAGCTGAAATATGGGTTTCGACTGAAAATATCAGTATGTCGACTCACGAGCATACATCCGTCAATCCATTTCAGTTAATCATCCCCAGAGTCAATATATTTACGGCTATCCCGAATAATACCAGCGTGATGGTTCTACGTATTCGCCACGATGCCTTACGTTTTTTACTTCCCCAACGCACGTTAAATTATACGGATATCCCTACTCCGCTTAGCCAAATATGGAGCAATAATTGGTTTAAATCATTGGCTAACTCTTCATTCAAAGAGTTGCATGAGTGTTTTTATGTCAATAAGGAAGCGAAAAAGGCACATTTTATCGATCACGTTCTGGACTCTCTTTATCGCAATCCAAATAAAAAAATTACCGAAATTGCCGATGACATTGGCTACAGTGCACGCTTAGTTCAAAAAGAGTTTTTAAAGGAATTTGGGATCACACCAAAACGGTACCAGATCAATTGTCGCTTAGAGCAAGTGATGAAAACTATGGTGAAAGAACAAGATACTTATCGTTGGTTTGAAACGGGCTATTATGATCAATCCCACTTTTATCGCGATTTTAAGCGTTACTTTACCATGACACCGTCGGCATTTTTAAAGTCAAATTATTCGCTTTTTTACAATACAAAAACAAAGTCTCCATTAAGATAGTTCTGAGTACATAAGGAGAATGGTATGAGTATTGTTGTATATGCCCAAATCACTACCGAAAAAAAGGATGGGTATTTAACGAAGAAAATCGTTAGCGAAATTGCCAAACGCAGCCGGATGGAAAAAGGATGTTTGCAGTATGATCTGATGGCAAAAGAAAATGGCTACATTGTGTTTGAAGAGTGGGAAAATGCACAAGCATTAGAAATGTATCAAAAAAGCGCTCATTTCAAACAACTTGTTGACGCGATTGAACGTGACAATGCCATTTTTTCGGTTAATTTTAGTGAGAAGTAATAGAATATTCTGGTGAATTTATTACCTACCGATTCAACAGGTTATAGCTCTGCACAGAGCTATAACCTTATCAAAACTAGATTGATGATTTTTCGCTTTCTACTGAGTCTTCACTCTCTTGTTTCTGCTTCAATAACATTTCTTGTTCTTTCTGATGCAAAACACGCTCAACAGTATCAACAATAGCTTGAGTCTGTGGGTCAATCTCAATGTTGACTTTATGACCCAGTCGCTTGCTACCCAGTGTTGTTCTCGCCAATGTTTCTGGGATCAGATGCACACAAAAACGGTTGTTGATAACATCACCAACCGTTAAGCTAATTCCGTCAATCGCCACAAATCCCTTATGCAAGATATATTTCATCAAGGTTTTATCATAAACAGAGAGCCAAACTTGATGATTATCTTCAGAGGTGAAAATCTTGCTAATTTCTGCGGTGGTCACGATATGACCCGAAACCACATGTCCGCCAATTTCATCACCATATTTCGCAGCACGCTCAATATTAACCACGTCCCCTTCTTTTAACTCACCTAAATTAGTGAGGCGCAATGTCTCTTTGATTAAATCAAAGCTAACGTTCTCCCCTTCAATTTTAGTCACGGTTAAACAGCAACCGTTATGCGCGACGGATGCACCGGTTTCTAAACCCACTAATAATTCCGGCGTGAATTTCATGACATGAGTACGGAAATTAGCTCTTTCCGTGATTGAGATAATTGGAGCGGTTCCTTGAACAATGCCTGTAAACATAATGACTCTCGTGCAGTGAATTAATGAACTCAGTTTACCTAAGAATTTTCAGAGATCTATCTTATTTGAGTGGTTATATTTATGCTGCCATCACAAAATATTTAAATGGTTTCTATACTAATCTGCTGTTTTATTATTCTTATCTATAACTATGTTGGATTGATTACATAAAAGAGATAGAATAAGGAGTTAGCATTAACTATCTGATTTTTTAGTAAATCATAGAATTTCATTCCGCTTTTTTCTTTTTTTAATTCGAAACTTATTGTGAAGGTGTATGCGTGCAGAAATATATTACAGAAGCGCGTAGCTTGTTGGCTCTCGGTATCCCTATCTTCTTCGCCCAATTTTCCCAAACTGCAATGGGGTTTGTGGACACCATCATGGCGGGAAGTGTTAGCGAAATCGAAATGTCAGCTGTGGCTGTTGGTTTTTCTATTTGGTTGCCTGCTATTTTATTAGGGCAAGGTATTCTCATGGCGCTCACGCCAATCATCGCTCAAATGAACGGTTCAGGTCGCAGAAACCTGATTGGCGATCAAGTTCAACAAGGCTTGTGGTTAGCCTTTATTTTAGGCGTTAGTATCATGTTGCTGTTGTATAACAGTAAACTGATCATCAGCAACATGCCCCATATTGACCAAGAGTTAGCCGATAAATCGGTTCGTTTCCTACACGCGATTATGTGGGGAGCCCCAGGTTACCTATTTTATCAAGTGTACCGTAGCCAATGTGAAGGGTTGTCCAAAACGAAACCCGGCATGGTCATTGGTTTTCTTGGCTTGATGGTCAATATTCCCGTGAACTATATCTTCATTTATGGTCACTTTGGTGCACCAGCCTTAGGTGGTGTTGGTTGCGGCGTGGCAACAGCAACGGTGTATTGGGCAATGTGTCTGATGATGAGATGGTATGTTAAGCATGCACCAAATCAGAGAGATATTCGTCCTGCTCAACCATTAGGCGCACCAAATCCGGATATTCTGAAACGCATTATTGTGCTCGGAACACCGATTGGGTTAGCACTGTTTTTTGAAGTCACACTGTTTGCGGTTGTTGCCCTATTGGTCGCTCCTTTAGGGGTTGTTGCGGTCGCGGGTCACCAAGTCGCGCTTAACTTTAGTTCTGTGATGTTTATGTTCCCATTATCAATGGGTATCGCTGTCACTATTCGAGTTGGCTATAACTTGGGACGTCAGTCTACCGAAGCCGCAAAAATCTCTTCTTATACTGGTTTAGCGGTAGGATTAAGTCTAGCTTGCTTAACGGCCATCTTTACCAGCACATTCCGTGAACCTATCGCGATGATGTATAACAAGAATCCTGAAGTGGTTGTTTTGGCATCTAGCTTGATGCTCTATGCCGCGCTTTATCAGCTTTCAGATTCTATTCAAGTTATTGGTGCCGGTGTGTTACGTGGGTATAAAGATACTCGCTCAATCTTCTTTATTACCTTTACGGCGTATTGGATTTTAGGTTTACCGTCTGGCTATATCTTGGCGTTGACCGACTTCATTACCGAGCCGATGGGACCAAAAGGTTTCTGGTTAGGATTTATTATCGGACTCACCGCTGCGGCTATTGGTATGGCAACACGAATTTTGTGGATCCATCGCCAGCCTGACAGCGTCGTTTTATTACGCTCAACGCGATAATTGGCGTAATTTTCAGCATTTTATGGCAAGGTAGCGAATGTTTTTCTGCGAATAGTTTTAAATACGAGCAAACTCTCGCAAAATTACATTTTCCCCTTGCCAGATTGACAGCAGAACGTTAATATTCGTCCCCGTCGTTAAAGCAGTAATGATTGGTATGCGTCCGTAGCTCAGTTGGTTAGAGCACCACCTTGACATGGTGGGGGTCGGTAGTTCGAGTCTACTCGGACGCACCATTTAAATTCATTATTAGTGACAGACAAGTTAGCGACAAACAAAGTTTCACCTCAGTGCGTCCGTAGCTCAGTTGGTTAGAGCACCACCTTGACATGGTGGGGGTCGGTAGTTCGAGTCTACTCGGACGCACCATTTAAATTTGTCATCAGTGACAAACCAAGCTTCATCTCAGTGCGTCCGTAGCTCAGTTGGTTAGAGCACCACCTTGACATGGTGGGGGTCGGTAGTTCGAGTCTACTCGGACGCACCATTCTATTTATTCTGACTCGTTTCTTATTCCCGAATTATTTTTTATCCTGGACCCCTTAGTAACCCTTATAAAAGTACTTTTTTCAAATATCATATTTATCTTGATTGTGATTTTGTTTTCCCTTATTTTGTTGCGCAACCCACTTTCAACTGAAAATCTCGCTGTTGTTTGATCTTAATTACTTCTGCATCAAATTTAGCAAAATTTGATTTGTCTCACAGTTTGATGTTGTTTATAATAATCCCACAAGCTGAAAGGTTTCAACAAAGACAAATCAGCATGTTAGCTTTAATGAAAAATGTCATCTACACTATAATAAGAGTCAAAAAGTGACGTTTTTTAAATAACCAGATTTTGAATACTAGACTGTCGCCTATTCTTATAAATGAGTTGCGCAACATAGACTATCTTGCGCATTAAGCATCGGCGGCAATACCGATTTCCTTTATAACCATTAGATAGACTGCCATGAAAAAAACCAAAATTGTTTGTACCATCGGTCCAAAAACCGAATCAGAAGAGAAATTAACCCAGTTATTGGATGCAGGCATGAACGTCATGCGCCTTAACTTCTCCCACGGTGACTATGAAGAACACGGTCAACGTATCAACAACCTCCGCTCTGTCTGTGCAAAAACCGGTAAACAAGCAGCTATTCTGCTGGACACTAAAGGTCCAGAAATTCGTACCATGAAACTAGAAGGCGGCAATGATGTTTCTCTCGTTGCAGGTCAAACTTTCACTTTCACAACAGATACTTCCGTTATCGGTAACCAAGAACGCGTTGCAGTCACTTACCCTGGCTTAACCAAAGACTTGAAAGTGGGTGACACCGTTTTAGTTGATGATGGTTTAATCGGCATGACCGTAACCAACATCACTGCAACTGAAGTGATTTGCCAAGTATTAAACAATGGCGATCTTGGTGAGAAAAAAGGTGTTAACTTACCGGGCGTTTCTATTGGCTTACCTGCCCTGGCAGAAAAAGATAAAGAAGACCTCGTTTTCGGTTGCCAACAAGGTGTCGATTTTGTTGCCGCTTCATTTATCCGTAAACGCTCAGACGTTGAAGAAATTCGCGCTCACCTGAAAAAACATGGTGGCGAAAATATTCAAATCATCTCTAAAATCGAAAACCAAGAAGGTTTAAATAACTTCGACGAAATCCTTGAAGCCTCTGACGGTATCATGGTTGCTCGTGGTGACTTAGGGGTTGAGATCCCAGTAGAAGAAGTTATCTTCGCCCAAAAAATGATGATTGAAAAATGTGTTAAAGCTCGTAAGGTCGTTATCACTGCGACTCAAATGCTAGATTCAATGATCAAAAACCCACGCCCTACCCGCGCAGAAGCTGGTGACGTTGCAAACGCCATCTTAGACGGTACAGATGCTGTTATGCTGTCTGGGGAAAGTGCGAAAGGTAAGTATCCAGTTGAAGCTGTGACTATCATGGCAACTATCTGTGAACGTACTGACCGCGTTATGCCAACGCGTATTGAGAATCAAAAACCAACCCAGCGCTTACGTGTGACTGAAGCAGTCTGCCGTGGTGCTGTTGAAATGTCTGAAAAACTGGATGTACCATTAATCGTTGTCGCAACTTATGGTGGTAAATCCGCAAAATCAGTACGTAAATACTTCCCTACTGCACCGATTCTGGCTCTGACAACTAACGAAGAAACTGCTCGTCAGTTACTGTTAGTAAAAGGCGTTATTCCGATGATCGTGGGTCCTTTCGAATCAACCGATGATTTCTATCGTGAAGGTAAGCGTGCAGCATTAGAAAGCGGATTGGCGGTAGAAGGTGATGCAGTCGTGATGGTATCCGGAGCATTAGTACAAAGTGGTACAACAAATACCTCATCAGTACATGTTCTGTAGTTGTCTTGCATAACCTAGCGAGACATTAACCCTATTGCTTCACGGCGGTAGGGTTTTTTATTATCTGGAATAACTGAAATTTAGCAATCCATGCGAAACATAATTTCAATAAGTTACGTTATGATCCGCGAAGATATAATTCATCCAGATTTTGGTTACAAAACATTTACAAAATAAATCATAAAACGATAACCACTTGCTCAAATTTCAAACTAAACAACCCTTAATTGAAATTTTTATTCGTTTTCACCCTGTTAAATATAAAGTATTTCTAGCAAAACTTTGAATTACGTACTAGCATAAGACTTAGTAAGTACCATACCCTAATTTACATTAGGTTGTTTTAAAGGGATAGAGGTAGCTTTAAGATAACGCTCTTAAGTCTATTTTTTGGTTACTTGCTTTTATATTTTCAAGATAAATCAATCTAGAGGGTAAAATAATGATTCGTACTAAAATTGTACTGGGCTCTATCGTATTAGCTTCAGCATTACTGGCGGGTTGTTCTAACAGCACTGAAGTGCAAAAGCTCTCTTCAGACGTGCAAACTCTGAACGGTAAAGTTGACCAACTGAGCAACGACGTTCAGTCTCTGCGTTCTGATGTACAAACTGCACAAGAAGAAGCAGCTCGTGCAAACCAACGTCTGGACAACCAAGTACGTACTTACAAAAAATAAGTCCGGCTTGATGTTATCTAGAAAAGCTTAATCGCTGAATTATTGTTGAGGGCCTATTTTATAGGCCCTTATTTTTTACTTTGAAATTCATTTAAGGCGGGTAGTCATTAGCTTTTAAATGACTGATATTTAGCAGGAATAGAAGACTTCACTTCCCCTTCAAATACAGGTTGTGGTTGAGTAATCGTGAATGGTGCAATGGGTTTTAACTGCTGATAATCGCGTTTCATCGATTCTGAATCATCCCCAACATTCACCCTCACTGGCAATCCTGAACGTCTAGACAACTCTGCTTGAACTTTCGCTTTATCAATTCCCGGATTACTCGCTAAAAACGCTTGGAAATCTTCAGTGAGCTTGATTGGCATTGTCTGTGGATCATCACTGTCTTTACGTGACAATGGCTGATGCACTTCAATGTAATAGCTACCATCTGGCTCTTTTGCATATTTAACTGGCTGATCGATAACTTGAACGCGAGTTCCTTTTGGAACATGGGTAAACAGTGCTTTGATATCATCAGGGCGTAAACGAATACAGCCAGAACTCACACGCATCCCAATACCAAAATTAGCGTTAGTACCGTGGATCAAGTATTCGCCACGACCATAAGACAAGCGTAACGCATACAGCCCCATCGGGTTTTCTGGCCCTGCAGGTACCACCGCAGGAAGTGTAATACCCTGCTGTGCATAATGTTTACGGATATTGGTGGTTGGTGTCCATGTTGGGTCTTTAATTAATTGGCTAATAGACGTCACCATTTCAGGTGTGTCTCGTCCTAGCTGACCAATTCCAATCGGATATACAGCCACTTTATGGCTGTTTTCAGGGTAATAATAAAGACGCATTTCCGCCAAGTTAATCACGATACCAGTACGCGGTGTCGATGGTAATAACATTTGAGCAGGAATAATCAACGGTTTACCCACTTCAGGCAAATAAGGGTCTGTCCCAGGATTCGCCTCTAACATCGCCAACAAACCAATCTGATAGTCGCTTGCGATAGCTTCCAGTGGGCGCCCATCGTTAGGCACCACATAGGTGATATTTTCCCCGATCAGGCGTGTGTTGTTATTGGGTAATGGATAATCTTTAGCCTGCGCAGGTGCCAGCACCGCACTCATGACAAACAGACTTACCGCCGTCAAAACTCTTTTCATACCTACTCCAAGGAAAATAAGATTCATTACAAAATTCAAACAATATCGCTCATAATAGCAACTATCTCGAATATCTTTAATACCTAATAAATATTTTAGTACGCTAATAATTTGAATATGAGCTAACGTTGTCTCGTTATTGTTAGTTTAACAATAAAATACAGTAAGTTACTTAGGTCTATTTTCTAGAATAAGAATAATAGGAAGAAAAGAAAAGTGTGGGAAATTCCGAAGATTTCCCACAGAACACTTAAAGAAGTTGGTGAGCTCTCGCCAAAATCGACTTGATCATGCCATTTAAACCTTGAGTCCGAGAAGGTGTAAGATGCTGTTCAAGCGCCAATTGCTGGAAAAAATGTTTTACATCCACCGCAAGGATCTGCTCAGGTGTTTTCCCTTGAAAGAGAATAATCACAATCGCCACTAACCCTTTAACAATAGCGGCATCACTATCTCCAGCTAGAACAACATGGCCATCCGGTTGTTTTTGCATATCAATCCACACTTGGCTTTGGCAACCCGCTATCAAGTTATCATCCACCTGTTGAGCTTCAGATAACGCCGGTAAACGCCCGCCCAGTTCAATCATATACAAATAGCGCTCTTCCCAATCTTGGCAACGTGCAAAATTGCGTAATAGCTTCGCTTCATCGGGTAACGCCGACATAATATTTCCTTCTATCTATTCGCTACAATCTCTATGTGCTGCAATACAGTGACTTTGATATATCGTCGGTGTTTAGCCGAGTAATTGTTTAATACGCAATAACGCATTATACAAAGCATCGATATCTTGCTTAGTTGTATAAACACCAATAGATGCACGGCACATCGCTGGAACTTGATAATATTCCATTAATGGCATCGCACAGTGGTGCCCAGTACGAATGGCAATCCCATATCTATCCAGAAATGCGCCAACATCATAGGCATGATGTTCACCTAAATTAAAGGCTATCACACCTTCACGTTGGTCATTACCATATAAATGAAGGGAAGGCACTTGCTTAAGCAAATCCGTCGCATAATGCATCAATTGCTTTTCATACGCAAAAGTTTCACTTAATCCCAACCCATTGAGATAGTCTAAAGCTGCACCTAAACCAATCATTCCACTGATATTCGGGGTACCCGCTTCAAATCGCCATGGAACATCAGCAAATGTGATCCCTTTTTTCAGGCTGACTTGGCGGATCATCGCCCCACCACCTTCCCAAGGTGGCATCTTCTCAAGCAATGCCTTCTTGCCGTAAAGGATCCCAATACCTGTTGGTCCATATAGCTTATGACCAGAACAGACATAAAAATCGCAATCCAGCGCTTGCACATCAACCTGCTGATGCATCGCCCCTTGCGCACCATCCACGAGTATAGTCAGTGTATTTCCATGCTGGCCTGCAATTTCACGCGCTTGTGAAATCAATTTTTTTACCGGGTTAACGGTACCAAGCACATTGGAAATATGCGTAAAACTGAATAGCTTTGTGCGCACATCTATGAGTTGTGCGAGCTGGGAGACATCAAGGGTACCATCCTCAAGAATAGGCAGGATCCGTACTTCAAAACCACGCTCTTGCGCCAACATAAACCAAGGAACGATGTTCGCATGGTGCTCCATTTCAGTGATAATAATATTATCACCTTGCTGGATAAACTGGCGCCCAAAGCTGTTCGCGATGAGGTTTATTCCTTCTGTCGTCCCTTTAACAAACACTATCTCTTCAGGGGAAGCCGCGTGCAAAAAATCCGCTGCTTTTTGGCGAACATTTTCCACCAGCGTGGTGGCATTCGCGCTTAGCGTATGAACCCCACGATGCACTGCCGCATATTGATGCAACGTAAATTGGCTTTCCGCATCCACAACTTGCTGAGGTTTTTGAGCACTCGCCGCGCTATCTAAATAGACCAATGGATGGTTATTTACTGATTGCGCTAAGGCAGGAAAGTCCTGCCTGACCGATTCAACGTCAAATGGCATCGGTTTACACCTCCGCTAAACGTTGATGAATACTCGCCATCACGGCCTGTTTTAACCCATCGATAGTAATTGATTCGGTTAACTCAGCAGCAAATGCATTGATGATCATCTGCTTAGCCGCTTGGCTATCAATCCCTCTAGAGCGCAGATAGAAAAGTTGCTCATCATCGATACGCCCAACCGTTGCCCCATGACCACATTTCACGTCATCGGCATAGATCTCCAGTTGAGGCTTCGTATCGATTTCCGCTTTTTCACCCAGTAATAAGGTATTGTTAGTCATTTGACCGTCTGTTTTCAGCGCCTTAGGGTCAACTTTGATCATGCCATTAAATACCGCTTTGCTGCTATCCATGGCGATCACTTTATGCAACTGTCGGCTATTACAATAACCCGCATTGTGCTCAAGATAGCTGCGTGTATCGGCTATTTCATTACCTTGCGGTAGCAACAGGCTGTTTAACTCAAATTCCGTATTCTCACCGTCAAGACGGCTACTTGTATGATGACGAGTTAACCCAGCACCTAATAAAAAGCTGCTACTTTTCACTTGGCTATCACGCCCCACCACAATGTCATTGTGGGCGAAATGCTGAGCCTGTGAGTTTTCTGTCATTAACTTGAAGTGGGTAAATTGCGCATTATCACCCACTTCGACCGTCAATCGCCCACCAGTCAGATGTGCTTGGTCATCTAAGCTGATAAAGTGTTCAATCACTTGAGACTGGCTATTATTTCCCAATGTCAAATGGTAGCGATATTGGCTCATGTTCATCGAGTCGAGATCATGGCTGCCACTGGAGATATTCAGTAAATAGAGTGGCTTAGTCGCAACTTTATTGGCAGCTAACTGGATAATAAGCGGTTGAGCGGCTAGGCATTCCGTTAAATGTAAAAAAATCTCGCTGTTCACCGCATCAGGTAGCCTGTCTTGGCTATCGAGCAGAGAAACTTGAAACTCCCCCGTATCGACAGAACTGAGTTCCGCATTGTAGCGTCCGTCCACCAGCACGACACGATAAGCATCGATAGCTAATGCGAGCGTGTCATTTAGCGGCATTTGCTGCTGCGAGCTAAAACGGTAATGGGTATTTAACACGCTATTTAACGGAGTATAGTGCCAATCTTCATGACGAAAAGCGGGCAGTCCAACGTGTTTAGCGAGGCTCCAATGGGTTTGAGCGTGCTGAGATTTTCCACCTAATCCTTGCTCATATAGCGTTTCAAAACGGCGCATTACCTGCTGATTTAAAGCATCAACCGCAGCACGTTTTTCTGCTCTTTCACTGTTGGTCAATAAGCCAGCCATAGCCTTGCTCCTCCAGTTTTTTTGCTAAACTGAAATCACCGGATTTGATGATTTTCCCTTGATACAGGACATGAACAAAATCAGGTTTTACATAGTCCAAAATGCGCTGATAGTGGGTCACGATAATGAATGAGCGCTCAGGAGTACGCAGTGAATTCACACCATTAGAGACGATTTTTAGCGCATCGATATCTAAACCAGAATCGGTTTCATCTAAAATACATAACTTAGGTTCTAACGCCGCCATCTGTAAAATGTCATTACGTTTTTTCTCGCCACCAGAGAAACCCACGTTAACTGAACGGGTGAGCAGGTCTTGTGGCATATCCAACAATTTGATTTTATCTTCGATAAAATCTTGGAAATCAAAGCGGTCTAGCGCCTCTTGCTGGCGGTATTCGCGCACTGCATTCACTGACGTTTGCAGGAAAAATTGGTTACTCACACCCGGAATTTCAACCGGATATTGGAATGCAAGAAAAATCCCTTCACCCGCACGCTCTTCAGGATCTAATTCAAGTAAATCCTTACCATTGAATGTCACTTCACCACTGTCAATTTGGTAATCTTCACGACCTGCTAGGGTTGCGGACAAGGTACTTTTACCTGAACCATTTGGCCCCATGATGGCATGAACTTCCCCCGGTTTAATTTCCAGAGACAGCCCTTTTAAGATTTCATTACCTTCTACACTTACATGTAAATCTTTAATACTTAACATATCAACATGCCTTTAGCGCTCAAGCGCAACTAAACTCGGTTAGGATCAGCCCACACTGTGTTCTAAGCTGATAGCCAATAATTTTTGTGCCTCAACGGCAAACTCTAATGGCAACTCTGAGAAAACATCTTTACAGAAGCCGTTAACAATCATTGAGATAGCATCATCTTCGCTGATCCCACGTTGTAAGCAATAAAACAGCTGGTCTTCGCCAATGCGCGACGTTGTCGCTTCATGTTCCAATTGTGCGGTATTGTTCTTCACTTCCACATACGGGAAGGTATGAGCGCCACATTGGGTACCAATCAGCATGGAATCGCACTGGGTAAAGTTACGGGCGTTATGGACGCTCGGGAGTATTTTGACGAGCCCACGATAACTATTTTGGCTTTTACCTGCCGAAATCCCTTTTGAGATAATCGTTGAGCGGGTATTTTTGCCGATGTGGATCATTTTAGTGCCCGTATCCGCTTGTTGGTTGCCATTGGTCAGTGCGACAGAGAAAAATTCCCCAACTGAATTGTCCCCTTTTAAAATCACGCTTGGGTATTTCCACGTAATAGCAGAACCCGTTTCGGATTGTGTCCATGACATTTTGGAATTTTCCCCTTCGCACAGAGCACGTTTAGTCACGAAATTGAGAATTCCCCCCGTTTCGCTATCACCACCCGAGAACCAATTTTGAACTGTCGAGTATTTCACTTCGGCATCTTTATGGATAATCACTTCCACAACCGCAGCGTGTAATTGATAGCTATCTCTCACCGGTGCTGAACACCCTTCGATGTAGCTCACATAGCTGCCTTCATCCGCAATTAAGATTGTGCGTTCAAATTGCCCTGTTTTTGCCGCATTAATACGGAAATAGGTCGATAACTCCATCGGGCAACGCACCCCTTTCGGGATGTAAACAAAGGTTCCGTCCGATGCCACGGCTGCATTCAGCGCAGCAAAAAAGTTATCGTGGCTAGAAACGACGCTACCTAAATATTTTTGCACCAGTTCCGGGTACTCTTGAATCGCTTCGCTGAACGAGCAGAAAATAATCCCGTGTTTGGCTAAGTCGCCACGGTAGGTTGTCGATACAGAAACGGAGTCAAAAATCGCATCTACCGCTACTTTGCTGCCTTCACGGACAGGCACGCCTAGCTGGTTAAAAGCATCTTCAACTTCGCTCGTCAGATAATTCGCGTCTTCCGCAGCGCCTGTTGATTGCGTCGCACCAGGCTGTGAGCCGCAGGCATCATCACACGACCCGCACGATGGCGCGGAATAATAGCTGTAATCTTGGTAATCCAAATTTGGATAATGGGCTTTCAGCCAGTGTGGCTCTTCCATGCCTTTCCAGTGATTAAAGGCATCAAGACGAAATTGCAGCATCCACTCAGGTTCATTACGCTTCGCAGAAATAGCACGAACCACATCTTCATTTAGCCCTTTCGCCATCTCATCGGTGGCAACTTGGGTAAAAAAGCCTTCTTTATAACGTTTTTCATCAAGCCAGCTTTGAACATCTTCGCCAACTTCTACATTGCTCTGAGACATAATCTAGCTTCACAAGTTAAACGCCGAAACTTTCACCACACCCACAGGCATGTTGAGCTTTCGGGTTATTAAATTTAAAAATATGGTTAAGCCCTTCTTGGACATAATCCACTACCGTGCCATCAATGAATGGCATTGCTTTTTTAGGCACATACAAGTGTGCACCATCGAGTTCAAACACTAAGTGGTCATCGGTTGGGTTTTCAATCATCTCGAAGACATATCCAAAACCTGCACATCCCGACTGTTTCACGCCGAGGGATAGACCTTTGCTATTGGGTGTTTGAAGAACCAATTTGTTGATCTGTTTAGCGGCACTAGGGGTTAGGCTGACGCCCTGCCATGAATTTTCATCCAATGAAAATGTTTCTACACCATCAGTCATTTTGACCTCACTTTTCTTATGGTTTTTCAGCCTGTTATCAGCGATTTCTTCTCTATATGACATGGTAATGATTACCCATATGACTTCAACCATTTGTTTTAAGAGGTTATAGCGATGAGAACGGTTTATTGACAGGGTTTTAGTTCATAAAAATAGCTAACCAATTAATAATTAAGAAATAAATTTCATTCATGATAATGTTTTTTATGTATTAATGAGTACATAAAAATAACACAAATTAATAAAGTGATATTTGGTATAAGACTACATTCATTGAATAAGAATGAATAAATTAGATAAGTTATAAAGAATTGATATGAAAGATAAATATAGGATTGATACCCTCAGATAAACTGAGGGTATCAGAGGAAATAAACTGCTGATTATTCAAACAATACCGCAGTCGTTAAACGGGAAGTGCAACACAGTTGGTCTTTCTCGTTAAAAATTTCGATATTCCACACCTGCTGACGGCGTCCCAGATGAATCGGTTTACATACACCTCTCACCACACCTTCTCGCGCCGCACGAATATGATTAGCGTTAATTTCCACGCCAACCACACGTTGATCCCCTTCACTGCATAGGTAGCCTGCGATTGAGCCTAGGGATTCCGCCAACACCACCGAGGCACCACCGTGTAACAAACCAAAAGGCTGCTTGGTGCGATGGTCAACTGGCATGGTACCTTCAAGGTAGTCATCACCGAAACCTGTAATTTCAATCCCTATATGGCCTAACATACAGCTTTCAGCCATCGCCGCCATTTGTTGCAAGTTAAATTGACGCTTCCAAATCATGAAACAATCTCCAGTAAGGCTTGAATTGGGTGTTTGATTGCCGTTTTTTCCATTCGTTTTACTTGGCTACGACAGGAATATCCCGAACTTAAGCAACGTTCTAGGGGCAGTTTTTCTATCGCAGGTTTCCACGACAGGTTGTAAATACCTTTTGAATTTTCAAGGTTAGCGACTTCATGACCATAGGTCCCAGCCATTCCACAGCATCCAACACTCACGTTTGTGAGTTTACGCCCGTAACGGGAAAACAGTGTCGCCCATTGGTTGGCGCTATTGGGTAATGCCGTTAATTCAGTGCAGTGGCCAAAGAGATACCAAGGCTGCTCGTCAGTCCCATCATTTTCGGCTTGTTTTAATAATGAGTGCTCAGGTAATGAAATTAGCCATTCATGAGCCAGCATCACCGTAAACTGGCATTGTTGCTCACCTAAAATTTCGTGGTACTCATCGCGATAACACAGCACCAATGCAGGGTCGACACCCACCATCGGTAATTGCAGTTTAGCAACGCGATTTAAAAAGTCCGATGTTTTACGTGCGGTTTTCGCAAAACGGCTTAAGAAACCTTTGATATGTTGTGCTTTACCATTCGGTGAGAATGGGAGTAACACGGGTTTATAGCCTAACTTTTCAATCAGGCGAACAAAGTCTACCACCACCTTGGCATCGTAATAGCTAGTGAATGGGTCTTGCACCACAAGCACATGGTTTTCACGTTGGCTGGCAGACATGCCTTCAAGCTGTTCCAATGTCAGGGAGGTCGCTGCATGCCCTGATAACTCCTGTTTCAGCGTCGGTTGAGAAAATAACGGTAAATCCACCATACCAATGGTGTGTTCGCTAAGTTTCTGAACTACCGTTTGACGCAAGAAAAAGTTAAAAACGCCCGGCGCTTTTGACATCAACGGAGCGCTGGCTTCCACATTCGCTACAATATGGTCACGAACAGGTCGCAAATAACGGCTATGGTACAGAGCAAGAAATTTTGCGCGGAAAGACGGCACATCAATTTTAATTGGGCATTGAGTCGAGCATGCTTTACAGGCTAAACACCCAGACATTGACTCTTTCACTTCATGGGAAAAATCATAATCCCCCTGCTTCGCCCGCCATGAGTTACGCGTTTTTTCAATCAATCCACGTAACGATGGAGATTCGCTTTTCACACCTTTTTCAATTTGCTCTGGTGTGACGCCCTGCTCCGCCAATAAACGTAGCCATTCACGAACTAACGTCGCACGACCTTTCGGTGAATGCACACGCTGGCGGCTAATTTTCATCGATGGGCACATTTGACTTTTCACATCAAAGTTGAAACAGAGCCCGTTACCGTTACAATCCATCGCACCTCGGAACTCTTGACGTATTTGAACAGGAATTTGGCGATCGTATGTGCCACGCTTAGCTGCATCCACCTGTTTCATTGGGGCATCGACACCCGCTGGAGGGCAAATTTTTCCAGGGTTCAAACGGTTATCTGGGTCAAATGCCGCCTTAATGTTACGCAGCTCACTGTAAAGCTCTTCACCAAAGAATTCTGGGCTATATTGCGCTCTGAAGCCTTTACCGTGTTCCCCCCACAGTAAGCCGCCATATTTTGCAGTCAAAGCAACAATCTCATCCGAAATTTGCTTCATTAACAATTCTTGCTGAGGGTCACACATATCTAATGCGGGGCGAACGTGTAAAACACCCGCATCCACGTGACCAAACATTCCGTAATTCAGTTTATGGCTATCCAGTAGCGCTCTGAATTCCTCAATATAATCTGCAAGATGTTCGGGTGGTACACAGGTATCTTCAACAAATGGGATGGGTTTCGCGGCACCTTTACTGTTGCCCAATAACCCCACCGCCTTTTTACGCATATTATAGATACGGGTAATGTCCGCGAGGTCATGACAAACTTGGTAGCCAATCACGCCCGCTTGATGGCTCGCCATCAATTCATCAAGGCGTTGGCATAAGCTATTAGTCAAATGATTGATTTCGTTTTCATCATCGCCACTAAACTCAACAATGTTCAGCCCAAGCATCTCTTTATTCGGCACATCAGTGATCAGCGATTTTACGGAGTGCCAAACAATATCTTCTTTCGCGAGATTCAGAACCTTCGAGTCGACGGTTTCTACCGAGAGCGCTTGCGCCTGCACCATAAATGGTGCGTTACGCAACGCGGATTCAAACGAATCATATTTGACGTTCACCAAACGGCGCACTTTTGGTAGTGGCGTGATATCCAGTGTGGCTTCCGTAATAAACGCCAGCGAGCCTTCAGATCCCGTTAAAATTCGCGTTAAATCAAACTGAGTAAGGTCATCATTAAAAACATGACGTAAGTCATAGCCCGTTAAAAATCGGTTTAGTTTTGGAAATTTTTCTTCGATTAACGGACGCTGTTCTAAGCAGCGTTCAAGGACGGTTTTATAGATACGCCCTTCGACTGAATCCTCTGACGCAATCGTTTGGGCGAGCTCGATAGGCATAGCGCGAGTATCAAGGCAAGCGCCCCCTAATACCATCGCTTTGACACCTAAAACATGGTCTGACGTTTTGCCATACACTAAAGACCCCTGCCCAGAGGCATCAGTGTTGATCATTCCGCCCAATGTCGCTCGATTACTTGTGGATAGCTCAGGAGAGAAAAAGTAGCCATACGGTTTTAGAAATTGGTTAAGTTGGTCTTTAATCACGCCAGCTTCAACTTTTACCCATCCCTGTTCTGGGTTGATTTCTAAAATTCGATTCATATAGCGGGACATGTCCACCACAATCCCTTCAGTGAGCGATTGTCCATTGGTGCCCGTTCCCCCGCCACGCGGCGTGAAACTTAATTCGCGGTATTTATCTTGCCCTGCAACACGCGTAATGATTTGTACATCAGCGCTGGAACGAGGGAAGATGACGGCTTGAGGTAATAGTTGGTAAATGCTGTTATCAGTAGCCATGGATAAGCGCTCAGCGTAACTGGTGCCAGTATCACCAGTAAAACCTTGCTGTTGTAGCTCGTGCAGAAATTGGATAGCTAGCTGACTAAAATGTGGTGCTTCAGATATACGCGGGATCATTATTAATCATGACTCTTGTTGTTGAGTAATCGCATTTGTCGTTATGTACTATCTTTAGTTTAAGTAGCACAATAGGCACAAGGTATATTGAAGTGTTCCCTCGCAGCCTGTAAAGATAGCGCATCTGCCGGTGACATTGTCAGTAAAACCATATCACAATATCGTTTCTTTTAAGCATGAAAAATAATTACGTTATTTTCACCTGTAAAAGCCCTAACCCCACAGAATTTTCATTTGTTAAGGATTGATCATTAATGGAAAAATCGCAAAAACGTTTGGATTTACCCAAACTCGTCCTGGGACTGCTCTCCATTATCTTTATGATAGCGACCTGTTTTTGGGTCTTAAGCCCATTTATTTTAGGATTCGTATGGGCGGGGATGATGGTGATTGCTACTTGGCCAATTCTCTTACGACTACAAGCACGTCTTTGGAATAAGCGCTGGCTTGCTTCATTGACCATGGTTCTACTGATCTTCCTTCTTTTTGTTATTCCAACCAGTATTTTGATTGGCAGCATAATTCAAAACAGTGCGCCGCTTATCGAATTAGCGAAGTCACCGGCTAGTATCACCTTGCCTGATTTAGAGTGGCTGAATCAAGTGCCTATGGTCGGAGAGAAACTTTATTACGCTTGGCACAGTTTAGTCGCGAGTGGTGGTAATGCGTTATTGGCTAAAGTTCAACCTTATTTCGGTCAAGCCGCAGGATGGTTTGCAACGCAGGCCGTTAGTGCCAGCCGCTTCTTATTCCACCTCGTATTAATGTTACTGTTTAGCGGTCTTCTTTATTATAAAGGTGAGCTTGTGACAATCGGTGTTCGTCACTTTGCTGTACGTCTTGCGGGCATCCGTGGCGACGCAGCGGTGGTACTTGCAGCACAATCTATTCGTGCAGTCGCACTTGGCGTGGTTGTTACCGCTTTAATTCAAGCCATTGTAGGTGGCGTCGGTTTAGCTCTATCGGGTATTAGTTATGCCGCCATTTTAACGGTCTTGATTTTTATCTGCTGCGTCGCACAACTTGGCCCACTATTAGTCATGGTTCCTTCCGTTCTATGGCTATTTTGGACTGGGGATACCACCTGGGCAATCATTCTCGGTGTCTGGGCGGCAGTGGTTGCCACAATGGATGGCGTATTACGCCCTTGGCTGATTAAAATGGGTGCAGATCTTCCTATGGTGCTTATTTTAGTGGGTGTTATCGGCGGTATCTTATCATTCGGTATGATTGGCTTATTCATTGGTCCTGTAGTGCTGGCTGTCTCTTATAGCCTGCTCAAAGCGTGGATGAATGAAGTGGCTCCACCAAGTGAGAATTTAGAGGCTACCGAAAAATTCCTTGAAGAAGAATTCTTAATGAAGAAATAAATTTCATTTAATTCGAGAAAACATGTTTCATTTTGAACATGTTTTCTCGACTATCTATTCTCATTAATATTTAGAAACAATATTTAACACACTACTGTTAGTTTTTATCTTTAATTATGTTAATATTCTCCCCATCGAATGAATAATCATTTGGGAACAATAAGTAATATCTTATTAAGAGTGTTCCGAGTGATTAACTTATTTAAACAGTTTAATATATCCCTGTTAATATCTCTTCGATAACGAATTAATAAGTTATGTTATTTAATTTCTAACGTGACTTACTTAACCAAATTGCTGTGTGTAGTCTTTGCCTGTCAGCCCATGATAGGCTTTTTTTTTATCCCTACGCCCCCCATCCCCAACTCTCACTATGACAGTGGCAATATAATATTCTAATTACTCTCCCTATACGTAATTACGCATAATTGGAGTAATGGATTTAATGGTTTTAATTATTTAATAACTTTTTATTTAACATTAATAATGACTTTATTTATGAGACTATAGTTTTATTTTGCTGAAAATCTGAATAATATATTATGAATATTTACGTAAATTAAACTTATATTAGGTTTAATTCTATTGCTGTAATAGGTTGCCTCTATATATAAACAAAGGTCGGTAAATAATAATTATTTACCGACCTTCTTATAATGAATCATCTAAAAATGAATAATTAAATTATTGATTTTCAGCGATTGTTAGCCAAGTTTGTACCACAGTATCTGGATTCAACGATAGGCTATCAATACCCTCATCCACCAGCCATTGAGCGAAATCTTGGTGGTCTGATGGACCTTGCCCACAAATACCGACATACTTGTTCTGACGCTTCGCAGCCTTGATTGCCATTGATAACATCGCCTTAACCGCATCATTACGCTCATCAAACAATTCAGATACAACACCCGAGTCTCTATCAAGACCGAGGGTTAACTGAGTCATGTCGTTAGAACCAATGGAGAAGCCATCAAAGTGTTCAAGGAACTGGTCAGCTAGTAGTGCGTTAGATGGAATTTCACACATCATAATCACTTTTAAGCCATTCTCACCACGTTTCAGGTCATGTTTTGCCAGCTCAGCAACCACAGACTCAGCTTGTGCTACTGTGCGAACAAACGGGATCATCACTTCAACGTTAGTCAGGCCCATCTTGTTGCGAACGCGTTTAACAGCTTCACATTCCAGTGCAAAACATGCACGGAAGCTATCTGACACATAACGCCCAGCCCCACGGAAGCCCAACATTGGGTTCTCTTCTTCAGGCTCATAAATATCCCCACCGACTAAGTTGGCATATTCATTGGACTTAAAGTCAGATAAACGTACGATCACGCGTTTTGGCCAGAATGCTGCAGCGAGTGTTGAAATCCCTTCCGTCAGCTTGCTAACGTAGAATTCAACAGGGTCGTCATAGCCGACCATCATATTGCGAATTTCTGCTTGTAATTCTGGCGTCTGAGCATCGAACTCTAGCAGTGCTCTTGGGTGAACACCGATCATACGGTTGATGATAAATTCGAGTCTCGCTAAGCCGACGCCTTCGTTTGGTAAACAAGCAAAATCAAATGCACGGTCTGGGTTACCCACGTTCATCATGATTTTGACGTTCAAATCAGGCATGTTATCCACTTCGGAGCTGTGAATTTCAAAATCTAATTTGCCATCATAAACGAAGCCAGTATCCCCTTCAGCACAAGAAATCGTGACCTCTTGGTCTTCTTTCAAGCGCTCGGTTGCATCTCCACAACCAACAACAGCAGGGATCCCAAGTTCACGCGCGATGATCGCTGCATGGCAAGTACGACCGCCACGATTTGTCACGATAGCAGCGGCTTTTTTCATGATAGGTTCCCAATCAGGATCCGTCATGTCCGTCACTAATACGTCACCCGGCTGAATTCTATCCATCTCACTTAAGTTATGGATAACTTTAACCGAACCTGCGCCAATACGATGACCGATTGCACGACCTTCAACTAAGACCTGCCCTTGGTCTTTCAGTTGATAGCGTTCCATAACCTGTTGGTTAGAACGAACGGTTTCCGGACGCGCTTGAACAATATACAGACGACCATTATGGCCATCTTTTGCCCATTCGATATCCATTGGACGGCCGTAGTGTTTTTCGATCTGTAAAGCTTGACGAGCCAACTCTTCCACTTCGTGATCAGATAAAGAGAAACGATTGCGTAGCGCTTCTGGCACATCTTCAATCTTCACTTGTTTACCGTGCTCTTTACTGTCGGCATAGACCATCTGCAATTTTTTAGAACCTAATGTACGACGTACAATCGCAGGCTTATTATTTTGTAAGGTTGGTTTATGGACATAGAATTCATCTGGGTTTACCGCGCCCTGTACAACCATCTCGCCGAGACCATATGCGGAGGTAATAAAGACGACTTGGTCGAAACCAGACTCAGTATCGATAGTAAACATAACACCGGAAGAAGCGAGGTCAGAACGCACCATTCTTTGCACACCCGCAGATAACGCGACGCCACGATGATCGTAGCCTTGGTGTACACGGTAAGAAATAGCACGGTCATTAAACAGCGACGCAAATACATGTTTAATGGCAACCAAAACCGCATCAATCCCTTGAACGTTGAGAAATGTCTCTTGCTGCCCAGCAAATGAGGCATCAGGCATATCTTCAGCGGTTGCTGATGAGCGAACAGCGAATGACGCTTCTGCTTCACCTTCAGATAATTGAAGGAAAGCTTCGCGAATATCCTGCTCTAATGCTGGCGTCAATGGGGTATCAATCACCCATTGGCGGATCTGAGCACCGGCTGTCGCCAGTTGGTTCACATCATCAATATCCGTTTCATCTAGCAGGTTGTAAATACGCTGGTTTACACCGCTCTGCTCCAGAAAATCATTAAACGCCTGTGCGGTTGTCGCAAAACCGTTTGGTACGGATACACCAAGATCGGACAAGTTGGTGATCATTTCACCGAGGGAAGCGTTTTTGCCTCCAACACGGTCAACATCATTCATCCCTAATTGGTTATACCAAAGTACATTACACGGAGTAAGGCCATTTGTGGACATTGAAAGCGATCCTTTTATAGCAATTTAGTGACAGACAACAAATCGTAAAAAATCTCGTTGGCGAAAATTCGCCTCGCGAATAGACTAGCACAGACGTTATGGGAAGATGGACTGGTGAATCGTTCCATCAATTAATAAAATTTTTTTGTTCTAAAAATTGTTCAAAATTTGTCTATACTTCCCCCCATAAATGATTTTTAAATGTTTATTCACTTACAATATTTTCCAAAACTTAGAAAAAATACGATAAAAAGAAGCCAGTTATGAGCGAATTAAATTCTATGAGTAAAAATGCCAGCCAAGTCCAACGCACCGTTTTTTTCATCTCTGATGGTACTGCAATCACAGCTGAAACGTTAGGGCACGCCGTCTTATCTCAATTTCCATTATCCTTTATTTCTTACACCTTACCGTTCGTTACTACGCAAGCACGAGCGCTTGAAATTAAACAAAAAATCGATACTATCTATGCTGAAACAGACCTTCGACCACTGGTGTTTTATTCAATAATTTCCCCTGAAGTGAAAGAAATCATCACTCAAAGTGCGGGCTTTTGTCAGGATATCGTGCAAAGTTTGGTCGCTCCAATACAGAGAGAAGTCGGGTTAGAGCCAGAACCAAAACTTAATCGTACCCACGGGTTATCCATGCAAAATATGAATCAATATGATGCCCGTATTGCAGCAATTGAATATACCCTCGCTCACGATGATGGCATCTCATTGCGTAACCTTGAACAAGCGCAAGTGATCTTAATTGGAGTCTCTCGCTGCGGTAAAACTCCAACAAGCTTATATTTAGCGATGCAATTTGGCATACAAGCCGCCAACTACCCATTCACTGCCGATGATATGGACAATTTACAGCTACCTGCCGCATTACGCCCCTATACCCATAAACTTTTTGGTTTAACCATCAGCCCTGAACGACTTGCGGCAATTCGTGAAGAGCGACGTGAAAACAGCCGTTACGCCTCACTTCGTCAGTGTCGTATTGAAATTGCTGAAGTAGAAGCCCTATTTAGACAGAATAAAATCAATTACTTAAACACAACCAACTATTCTGTTGAAGAAATTTCAGCAAAAGTGATTGATACGATGGGATTACAGCGTCGTATTTTTTGATGAAATAAAATATAAAAAATTATTCATTCAACCCAAGTTGGTGGTTTGAATTTGAGCCAGTTTCGTTTATTGTGACCTTAGTCACTAATACGGCTGTACGAAATGGCTCAGCCGAGTAAAAGTTTTGAGAAACAAAATGCATAAAACAGATGAGTTACGAACTCAGCGAGTGGACAGTTTAATTACACCACAAGTACTCGCTGAGGAATTTCCGATATCCCAAGCAATTGCCAATAACGTGACAGCGTCACGTAAAAGAATTGAAAAGATCTTATCCGGTGAAGACCCGCGTTTGCTGGTAATTGTAGGTCCTTGCTCTATTCATGATATTGACGCCGCAATTGAGTACGCGAACAAGCTCAATACACTACGTCAAAAATATCAAGATCGCTTAGAAATTGTCATGCGCACCTATTTTGAAAAACCGCGTACCGTTGTGGGCTGGAAAGGCTTAATTTCTGATCCGCATCTTGATAATTCATGTCAAGTAAACACCGGTATCCGCTTAGCGCGCAAACTTTTGATTGAAGTTAATCAATTAGGGTTAGCAACCGCCACCGAATTCCTCGACATGGTGACGGGGCAATATATTGCGGACTTAATTAGCTGGGGAGCGATTGGCGCTCGTACCACTGAAAGTCAGATCCACCGAGAAATGGCTTCGGCGCTCTCTTGTCCTGTTGGTTTTAAAAACGGTACAGATGGCAATATCAACATCGCTATTGATGCTATTCGTGCAGCCAAAGCGCAACATATGTTTTTATCGCCAGATAAGAGCGGGCAGATGACCATTTACCAAACCAGTGGTAACCCTCATGGGCATATCATTATGCGTGGTGGCAAGAAGCCTAACTATGAAGCACAGTACATTTCACAAGCCTGTGAAAAATTAAATGAATTTGGTTTAGCTGAGCATTTAGTGGTGGACTTCAGCCATGGTAACTGCCAGAAGATTCATCGTCGCCAATTAGATGTTGCGCAAGATATCGCCCAACAAATTAAGCAAGGCTCCACAGCGATTAGTGGCGTCATGGCAGAAAGCTTCTTAAAAGAAGGCAATCAAAAAATCTGTGCAAACCAACCTCTGGTTTATGGTCAATCGATTACCGACCCATGTTTAGGTTGGGAAGACACCGAACAGTTGATTGAAATTCTGGCTGACGCTGTTAACTTCCGCTTCAAATAAGTCTCGCTGTCCACAGCCAAAATAAGCGCTTTAAATTGTATTATAATCTAAAGTGCTTATTTCCATTCCTCGTCCAAATAAGTCACTACCGACACATTCAGTCAGCAATACAATTACCTGATAATTTCAATTATTTTAACATTATTAACCAAAAAATACTTGATACCGCCATTTTATTAACGATAATGATTCTCGTTTTAACTATATGCTACCCATAGATAATTTTTTTATTATCTTGGCTGCTAGAATCATATTACTCAGGAAAGGATTTCCTAATGGCGCTTACATTGAGATCAGCATCAACTTCAGGTGCTTCACACAGCAAAGTATTTTCTTTATCAACATTAACCGTCGCCCTTGCTATGACTGGGTTCAGTACTGCGAGTTTTGCTGCCGACGATATCATTCACGTCACCACCACTCCATTGAGCCACGAAAAGTTTGCCGTTGCTGAGCAATTTGAGGTGATTGACGCTACCGCACCAGAACAACAAACCGCATCATCCGCCCTCGATTTATTAAAGGGTCAGGCTGGTATTTTTGTGACGGGAGCCGGCAGTACCTATGGACAGTCAGTACAGATGCGAGGCTACGACTCCCGTGGTGTCAAAATTATGGTGGATAATGTAGTTCAGGATTTTAATTCTGGCTTATTCGATGCCACACTGATTGATCCCTCACTGATCAGTAAAGCCTATGTGCATAAAGGCGCATCTTCTGTACAACACGGCAGCGGCGCGCTTGCTGGTGTTATTTCCCTTAAAACCCTCAGCGCTTCAGAAGTGTTAGCACCCGGACAAAATATCGGAGGGCGCTTATTTAGTGGTATCAACCGTAATGATCATGGTTATTACGCGGGGGGAACATTACTTGGACGCAGTGATTCTGTTGATGCCCTACTCAGCTATAGCCAACGCAAAAAATATTTAATGGCATCAATTGATTCAGCACCTTTTGATAACCAAGAAAAAATTCATAACTGGATGCTTAAAACCGTCTGGATGGCTAATCCCGCATATCATGTTGGTTTACAGTTAAGGGAATACCGTAATGACGGTTTGAGTTTGAGACAACCTGCACTCATTAATACCCAAAAAAACATGTTCAAGAATACCCCGACTGAACGTCATGCACATCAGCGCGATATTCTAATCAATCAAATATTTAAGCCTGAAAATAGATTTCAATGGGAGGCTGAGTGGGATATTTATTATACTGATCTCAGCCTAAGCCAATTAGATTTAGTTAAAGCCGCTAAAAAACCAACGGAGTATGGTGCCGAAAGCCGTCATCAATATACCTATGGTTCTAAATTTTCAAACCACTTTACTTTGCCTGTATCGAGCTGGGCATACAGCAATATTCAAAGCGGTATTGAACACTATCAACAAAAACAAAAACCGAATCAATATGCAATTAGCTATCCACCAACAGAGTTATCAAATACCTCCGGTTGGCTAAACAATGAACTCACATTTGCCCATGTGCCTGTGACGCTTTCAGCTGGAACGCGTTTTACACAATATAGTGTCAATCGCGATGGCTTTGCCAAAAGCAAACATACCAATTGGTCTTCACGTTTTGCCATTAGCGCGACACCAACGCATTGGCTAAGTCTTCATTCCTCGTATGCCGAAGGCTATCGCGCGCCAAGAATGGCGGAGTTGTACAATAACTCACTTCACTTTTCCACCAAATGGGCTGGCACTTCAGTCTTTAGAACGTCCCCTGATTTAAAACCAGAAACCAATAAAACTACAGAAGCTGGCCTAAAACTCAGCTTCGACGATTTTGTGGTAACGGGTGATACGCTCAGCTTTGGAACAACCTATTTCCATACTAAAGCTCATAACTACATTGCGATGCATAGCCAATATAAAAGGAAAATGAACCGCGATTTATATTATGTCTGGTTCCCTGAAGAAATTTTCTATGCCAATGTGCCATCGGCCACCATTGCTGGGTTCGATAGCTTTATTCGCTATCAATCTCAGTGGTTTGATTTGAGCCTCAACCATAATTTAACCTCTGGGAAAGAAGATTTAGAAAATCACGCTCTCTCTTCTATTCGACCTGAATCGATGATGATTAAATTCAATGCACCTATAGCGAACACCGGAATTAATGTGGGCTGGACTGGCGAATTTGCCGCAAGAACAAAAATTACGGGAGATAGTACCTATAAACTGCCTGATAGAAAAAATTCTAACGATCTAGACCGCTACCGTCGTGAGATTTTCCAGCAGGCTGGTTATGGCGTTCATGATTTTTACGTAAACTACAAAGCCGACCAATTTGTCAAAGGGCTCAATACGACCCTAACCCTGAAAAATGCCTTTGATAGAGAATATGTTTCCTCCATGGGTGTACCTCAGGAAGTTCGTAATTTTTATTGGAACGTCAGTTATCAATGGTAATTAATAAGTAACTACATATTGAAATCAGGTTCATTTATCCCAATCTTAAATTTCATGGGTAAATGAACCTTTCAATACACGCACTATCGTTAAGAAAACAATTCACTTCGGAATTTCCTGTTAATTGTTATATTGCCTTGAAGTATTTTGTTCATTATTACATCAAATAAAATTTCAATAATTTACTTGGTTAATAAAATAGAACAGCACCAACAATAAATTTGAATAAGTCTATTGGCAAATCTAAATAAGTCTATTTTTAATCATAAAAATAAACATAACATACTGTATTTAAGTTAATTTTAACATTCAATAGTGTATGTTTAGTTTTTTGTATTTCAATAAAAACTATCGTAACAATAGTTATTCTCACTCAAAAACCGCACGATTAGCCTATCGATATATCGGAAAAAAAGGAAGAATAGACCATAATTTCATGAGTTATTATTAGTTATTAATGAACAATAGCCTACTAGAGTAGGAGGTAGATATGTCAGAAAGTGTAGTCAATGAAATCATTAGATGGCTTGAAAGCCAATTACAACGTAATGAAGGCATCAAAATTGATACTATCGCGGATAAAAGCGGGTATTCGAAATGGCATTTACAGCGTGTATTTAAAGAGCTTAAGGGCTGCACACTAGGCGAATACGTTCGTAAACGTCGCCTATTGGAAGCGGCTAAATCATTACGTGAAGGCAACTTACCTATTCTCGATATCGCGTTGCAATATGGCTTTAGCTCACAAGCGACATTTACCCGTATTTTCAAAAAACACTTTGATACTACCCCTGCTAAATTCCGTCAAGCAGGTGAGTTACCAGAATGTAAAACTTTTATGACTTGCAATTGCCATCATTAAGCGCGCATTAGATTTTCGTTACACCCTCAAACACCCATTCCAACGAAATCTATTTTTTGAGCCGATAAATAATCGGCTCTTTTTTTATCTCAGTTCGTTCACCAACCAACCTTCTAAATCTGCAAATTGCTCAGTCAATTCTGGCCACAATACGGTCATTTTTGCCATTAACTGACGCACGGTTTCCGTTTGATAGGCTTGCCCCACGAGTTGCTGACTTAACCACTCCAATGGCGACGGGTCGAGACTGTCGGTGAAAAATTGGCAGCGAGTTATCACGCCTTTTTCAATATCAAAGTGGAATTCAATACCGCCCCATGGGAATCGAGTATCTGCCATATGGCTAAAAGCAGGCGCTTGTCCAAAATTCCATTCCCAGCTACTTTGCTTCGCGAATGTTTCCGCAAAATTGGGTAAATCAGGGAGTTTTTCCGGTGAGATATACTCCGGTTCTACCGTTTCACCGTAGTAGCTAAAGAAACTATTTATAATTCCTTCGCACACTTTTTCATGGGAAATATCCGGTACCAACTCATTTAAATTGGCGACGCGAGAACGCACTGATGTAATCCCTTTGGCTTGCAGTTTTTTAGGGTCGGGATTAAGGTAGTTTGCTAAACGACTTAAATCGGTATTAATCAGCAAGGTGCCGTGGTGGAAGCCACGATCTTTAGTTTCACGGTAGGCTGAACCTGATATTTTTCGCGGGCCATTTTCGGTTTCGAGAACTAAATCATTGCGTCCAGAAATTTCAGCGTGGATCCCGACTTGTGCCAGTCCATCCACAATAATTTGGGTTGAGATGGTTTTATCATATTCCGGTTTTCCTGCCATAAAGGTAAAACAGGTATTCCCTAAATCTTGAAATACAGCCCCTCCGCCACTGCTACGGCGCGCTAATCGAACATTATCTTGTTCCATTTTGCGAGTATTGCATTCTTTCCATGGGTTTTGAGCGCGGCCAATGACAACAGTATCGGCATTACGCCATAGGAACATCACGCGTTGGTCCGCGGACATTTGGCGAAAAATAGTCTCTTCTACCGCTAAATTAAACCAAGGGTCGAAGGATTCAGAGATAAATAAACGTAATGTAGACATTCGGCTATCCTAAAAGCAAAACTTGCTCCTAAGATAGCATAATCATTGAGGAATTAATGAGGAATGAAGCAAAATTAGATGCGCCGTGCCTGCCAAAATACTTTTCGCCAATAGCTATTATCCATCGATGAACGCATCACACCTTTACTGGTGGATGCATGGATAAATGTGTTGTCCGTATCGTAAATCCCAACATGCAGGCCGTTTTCCCCAGATCCCGTTTTGAAGAATACCAAGTCACCCGGCATTAAATCCGATTTATCAATCCGCGTACCTAAACGCGTTTGGTCAACCGTCGTACGGGGGACTTCAATAGCAAAGCGGTCACTAAATGTTCGATAGACAAAACCCGAGCAATCCACGCCGTTTTGGCTCATGCCACCATAATGATACGGCGTACCATACCATTGGCTTAGCTGGTCTTTGAGTTGAGCGATAGTCATGATTGGATCAGACAATTGGGTTTTCATTGGCGGTGCTGATGTCCGTTTTACGGATGAAGAGCAGCCAATCAACACGAGGCAACACAGCAATGGTAGGTATTTGAGATTCACTATCATAGCGTACCTTATAGATAACCCGTGGGTATAGATAACTAAAAAATAATCACCTTAAGTGATATCCTAATACGCGAGACTATAATGTACAATGATCAACAGTACAACGCATAAAAAAATAAACACTTAAGGCTACTTATCTGATGCTATTTAGCTTTTTTGGTTAAAGGCTTGGAAGGTCGACTGATCAGCCATACGCCTAACAGAATAAATGCAATCCCCGCCGCTTTTAACGCCGTTGCGGGTTCATTAAACCATGGCAACACCACCGCCAGTATGTAAACAAACACATAGCTGAGACTGATAAGCGGGTAGGCTTTATTGAGCGCAATGTATTTTAACGCGAATAACCAGCACAACATTGATAATGTATAACAGACTAACCCGACAAAGATAATCCCTAAACTTGCCGCATTATCTGCTAGCCATTCTAGCTGCAACCAGTGCCAACCTAGAGAGAACGATGGAAGTTCCACAACTCCCGCTTTTAGACTAAGTTGTGCGACGGTAACTAATAGCGCGCTACCGAGTACCCATAAGTATCCTTTATTCATACACTTATACTCATCAGTAGTATACCTATCATGATTGAGGCAACCCCAAGCCAGTGGTTTAGTCCAGTTTGCTCATGGTAGACAAATTGCCCTATCAATGTGACCAAGACGAAATTAATACTGAGCATCGGGTAGGCAATACTGAGTGGCATTGTTTCCAATAACTTTAGCCAAAACAGCATTCCCAATCCCAGCATTAATACCGCCAGCACCAACCAACAAATGGCAGATGCGGCTTTATTATGTTTGTCTCCTTGCCAAGTGACGACCGCTTGCTTTTGGGCAATTTGCCCAATGCAAGTTAACACACTGACAAGGAGTAATAGAAGTAATTGCGCTATCATTGTTTATGGTAAACCACTATTGCCATACGTGAATTCTTAATGACTTCATCCGGCTTAGGAATGTCTGGCAAACCTTCTTTTTTACCTAACAAGAACACCACGGTGACCTGCCCTTCTTGGCGAGCTTTCGCTAGCCATGCTGCAAATTCATCCGGTTTAACCAAACGATGCGCACTGTCTGGGTATTCCAAGCCATAGGTTAATTCACCGCTGCTATTATAGAGATAAATATTGGAATTTTTGGTTTCCCATGCCAGTCCCGCAGCCACTCCAACGTTACTTGCCATCAAATACTGGCTGTTCATCAAAAGATCATGATTTTGATGAATAAAATTCTGCGGTAACTTCGAGTCAATCGTGTTATTTGGCAATGCGCTACCAATACATAAACTGACTGCCAATGAGCAAGACGCCGCCCATAACCAGTACTTGGCATTTAACACAGTACAGAGATAACCGATGATCGCCCAAATCGAAAATGCCACGACCCCCAGCACCATTTTTGACCATTCATCATGCTCGTACAGGGGCTTTTTGATCACACTGCTAACGATAATTACCGCAATCACCGCGGCAATCCCGATCACAATGTTAATGATACCGTTAGCTTTCAATGCCTTCATGGTGCCATTGCGTACACAATCCACACCATATTTCGCCATTAATAGCGCCAATGGTGCCATAAACGGCAGCATGTAAGTCGGTAATTTTCCGCGTGAAACACTGAAGAAAATCACCGGCACCACAAACCAACATAATAAAAAGAACATATCTGGGCTAGATTTACGCTCTTTCCATCCTTTAATTAAAGAGCCGGGTACTAAGCCCATCCACGGAATAGCACCAAGCAAAATAATCGGAATGTAGTACCAGAATGGCGCGACGTGCTGAGCATCATCCGCCGTAAAGCGTTTCACATGCTCAACCCAGAAGAAGTAATTCCAGTAATCCGGTTCTTGTTTGGCTATTGCCAATGCCCATGGCAAGCTAATGATCACCGCAGTAATAATCGCTAATGGACCATATTTGAGCATTTCAAGAAAACGTTTTTGATACAAGGTGATAGGCAGCATCACGATGACGGGAATGGCTAAGGCCAAAAAGCCTTTGGTCATGAATGCCATACCACAAGCCAAGCCAAGAGCTCCCCACGCGGCGAGTTTGGTTTTCACCTCTCGAGCTTTCATTGCCCATAAGCAACAGAACATACTGGCGGCTATCCATAACGATAGCATCGGGTCGAGAACGCTGTATGTTCCTACTGCAAACACCAAGAACATCGAAATGTAGATGAAGCTTGCCACATAAGCAACATGGCTATTACGCCACATCATTTTTGCCATGCGGTAAACCAGCAGAGTGCTCAATAAAATACAGAAGACAGAACCGAAACGAACTGCAAAGTTTGTGTCACCAAAAATCATTTGGCTAATATTGTTGATCCAATACCCCGCCACTGGTTTTTCAAAGTAACGAATATCCAGCATGTACGGCACAATCCAGTCACCGCGTTGTAGCATTTCGCGACTGATTTCCGCATAACGGGTTTCATCCGGCTGCCAAAGTAAACGGCTGTTTAACGGCAACAAATAGGTCAAGACAAAAAAAAGAGCCAGCAGAGAGGCTCCTACTTTGCTCGCTCGGTTATTCAACATGGGTATTTTATTCCTCTTCTTGGCAGCCCAGCCAACCTTCTCGTCCCGGGAATGGGGCGCGAACCACTCTTCCTTTTGGAAGCGTATTGATGTCTTCAGGCAACAATTCACTCAATGTACAGAATTGGATTTCTTCTTGCTTAATTCGTTCCAATAATTGTGAAAATTGTTGTGACTTTGACATTCCTTCCACTTCCGTATGGATAGTGTAAACAGGAACACCTTGGTCATCTTTGATTGCTTGGAGAATAAAGTCATTAAATTCTTCGTCCGCTACCACTGTACCAACGACTTCATCGTAGGTCGGTAACGTCACAGGAATTTGCACTGTTCCCAACGAACCATCACGTAGAATAGGTCTAAATGGGAACTTTCCACGGCAGTCGCTGTTGTAGTCAAAATTAAACCCTTGTTTAACTTCGAGTACACGCTCGTCACCACGCCACCCTGCTACCGCTGAACAAGTGACTCGTTGACCTGTCGCGTTGTGCAGTGCGTCGACACCCAATTTCACTTGTTCAGTGAGTTGAGCCTCGCTCCATTTAGCCACTTTGGCTTGCCACCCTTGATGATCCCACGCATGTAAGCCGACTTCATGCCCAGCATCCAAGGTTTGTTTCATCAAATAGCCTAAATCTTTGGCGATTTTTTTACCTGGCCACGCAGTACCCGCCAGTAAAATATCTAAACCATACAAAGATGCCGCATTCGACCGTAGCATTTTCCACAGAAATTTAGGACGCAAAAGGCGCCATAAATGGCGCCCCATATTATCGGGTCCTACACTGAAGAAAAAGCTGGCCTGAATATCATGCTCTTTGAGCACTTTAAGTAATTGAGGAACCCCTTTCAATGTACCTTGATAGGTGTCCACATCGATTCTCAAGCCAACTTTTTTCATTATTTTTTGCTTTCCAGCTCTTCTACAGCACCCTGTAAGAAGAAGTCTAATGTTTCTTCAATGGTATCTTTCATGTCGATAGTCGGAACCCAGTCAAGTAAACGACGTGCGTTTTCAACACTTGGTTTACGATGCTCAACGTCTTGGTAACCTTGACCATAGTAGCTAGCACTTTCGATTTCACGGAAGCCAGCAAATGGAGGGAACTTGCTACGAGCTGGGTGTTTTTCGAAGCTTTCTAACAGCATTTCCGCTAACTGACGAATACTTGCTTCGTTAGTTGGGTTACCGATGTTGATGATTTGACCATCACATTTGCCGTCTTTGTTTTCAATGATGCGGAACAGTGCTTCGATACCATCTTTGATATCCGTGAAGCAGCGTTTTTGTGCACCACCATCGACTAACTTGATTGGTGAACCTTCAACTAAGTTCAGGATCAGCTGAGTGATTGCACGTGAGCTACCAATACGCGCAGAGTTCAAGCTGTCTAAACGTGGACCCATCCAGTTAAATGGACGGAATAAGGTGAATTTCAGACCTTCTTTCGCGCCGTATGCCCAGATAACTCGGTCAAGTAACTGTTTAGATACAGAGTAAATCCAACGTTGTTTGTTGATTGGACCGACGATCAGACGAGATTCGTCTTCATCAAATTCTTTATCATCACACATACCATAAACTTCAGATGTGGATGGGAAGATGATGCGTTTGTTGTATTTCACGCAGTAACGAACAACTTTCAGGTTTTCTTCGAAGTCTAATTCGAATACACGCAGTGGGTTACGGGTATATTCGATTGGCGTCGCGATAGCAACCAGTGGCAGAATAACGTCACATTTTTTGATGTGGTACTCAATCCATTCAGTGTGGATGCTTACGTCACCTTCGATAAAGTGGAAACGAGGGTTACCAATGAAACGTTCAATCGCAGATGAGCCAATATCCATACCATAGATATCGTAGTTGTCATCTTGTAACAGACGCTCAGTTAAGTGGTTACCGATAAAGCCGTTCACACCTAGGATAAGGACACGTTTACGACGCTTAACTTGCGCAGTTGGTTTAGCACCAACGCGAACGTCAGTTACGATGCCCATTTCGTTAGCCAGACGGTTGCCTTGCATGTACAGACCAGTTTCGCTTTGACCGCTAACGATTTCCAGTGCGCCTTGACCACATGCGATACGCAGTGGGTCGCTAGATAATACAGTACCCGCAGCTTTACCTTGGTTATCGTCTAATACACGAGCACGCCATACTATCATTTTACGTGCACCTAAATAGGTGAACGCGCCTGGGTATGGTTCAGTCACTGCGCGGATCAGGCAGCTAATTTCTTTCGCGCTGCGGCTCCAGTCGATTTGACCATCATCAGCACAACGACGACCGAAGTAGCTTGCTTGGCTCTCATCTTGAGCAACAGTTTTGTAGCTGCCCGCTTCGATTAATGGCAGAGTTTTATCTAACAGAACTTCTGCTGCTTCACGGACTTTCGCATGCAGAGTCAGGGCAGTATCAGTATCCGTGATAGCCACTTTTTCTTGCGCTACGATATCGCCAGCATCAGCTTTAGCGACCATTTTGTGCAGCGTTACGCCAGTTTCACTTTCACCATTTAACAGTGCCCAGTTGATGGGTGCACGACCACGGTATTTAGGCAGTAAAGAACCGTGCAGGTTGAAAGCGCCTTTCGGTGCTAATGCTAACAGTTCTTCGCTTAACATATCGCGATAATAGAAAGAGAAAATCACATCGGGTTTCATCTCACGAATACGTTCAATCCACAGTGGGTGGTTAACGTTTTCTGGAGCGAAAACAGGAAGTTCCATATCTGCACTGACACGAGCTACAGAAGAGTAAAAGTGGTTTTCATTTGGATCATCAGTGTGAGTAAATACTGCCTGAATATCAAAACCCGCTTTCTCAAGCGCTTTTATCCCTACACAGCCAATATCATGATAGGCAAAAACAATAGCTTTCATTAGTTTTCTTCCTGATTTTTGTCGGTTTTAAGGTCTGCACCGACGACTTTTTGAATAAAATAACGAGGTCTCGCGCGCACATCATTATAGATCCTACCGATGTATTCGCCCAATAATCCCATAGCAACAAACTGCGCGCCGATAAACATAAAGAGTATCGCAAACAGTGTAAATACGCCGTCAGCTGCCCAGCTCGCACCAAACAGTAAACGTAAAACAATTAACAACACTGCCAGCACAAAGCCGCCAGCAGCGATAATGCTACCAACCACGCTTAACAGACGCAGAGGCGCAGTCGTTAAACAAGTTAATAAGTCATACATTAAATTAATCAGCTTCATAAAGCTGTATTTTGAATCACCAAACTCGCGTTCAGCATGCGCTACATCAATTTCGATGGTTCTACGCGCAAAGGTATTCGCTAAAATAGGAATAAATGTGCTGCGTTCATGGCATTGAAGCATCGCTTCAATAATATGACGGCGATAAGCTCGCAGCATACAACCGTAGTCACCCATTGAACGACCCGTCGCCTTGGTGATCATTGCATTGATCATTTTTGACGCCGTTTTGCGGAACCATGAATCCTGACGGTTAGCGCGACGAGTTCCAACAACATCATAGCCTTGAGCCGCTGTTTGTACTAAACGAGGGATCTCTTCCGGTGGGTTTTGTAAGTCCGCATCAAGAGTGATAACTAAGTCGCCATCCGCTTGATTGAAACCTGCCATAATCGCAGAATGTTGACCATAATTGCGGTTTAAAATGATCGCAATCACATGGTTATCTGGGTTTTCAGCCGCTTCAACCAACATTTTTGCAGAACGGTCGCTACTTCCATCGTCAACTAAAATTAACTCATAAGCTTGAGTCAGTTGTTTACAGGACTTAATCGTACGTTCTAACAACTGAGGCAAACTTTGCTCTTCGTTATAAACAGGGATTACCACTGAGACTTTTTTAATCTCATCAAATTCATCAGCTAATGACACTATTTTGACTCCAAAAGGACTGTATTAATCGCACTCACTACCCGTTCAACATCCGCGTCAGTCATATCTGGGAACAGAGGCAATGAGCAAAGCGTTGCACTATTCCATGTTGATTCTGGTAATGACAGCTCTGGGTATTTTTCGCGGTAATATTTTTGTGTATGAGCCGCACGGAAATGTAATCCCGTACCAATATTATGCTCTTTTAGCTTCTCCATAAATGCATCGCGGTCAATGCCACACACAGACTCATCAACACGCACCATAAATAAGTGGTTAGCGTGTAAATGTGGGTATTCTGGCACAGATAACATTTGTAATGGAGAGTCTTTTAGTAACTCACGGTAGCGTGCCGTCAGTTCAGCTCGACGCTGGTTTAAATACTCAACGCGGGATAATTGTACTACTGCAATCGCCGCATGAATATCTGATAAGTTATATTTGAAACCCGGCTCAACCACTTCGGCTTGCGGTTTACGACCTTGCATTTGGCGATCAAACGCATCTACACCTAAACCATGAAATTTTAATGCACGAACACGCTGAGCAAGTGCATCATCGTCAGTGGCGACCAGACCACCTTCAGCACAGGTTACGTTTTTGATTGCATGGAATGAAAAAATGGCAGTGCCCTTCTCACCAATCCACTCATTTTTATAACGCGTTCCGACCGCATGAGCCGCATCTTCAATGAGGAAAACACCCGCTTTTTTGGCGATGGCACGTAGGGCATCTAAATCACAAGGCGCCCCCGCATAATGAACAGGAATAATTGCCTTCGTTTTGCTCGTTAAGGCTTTTTCTACTGCTTCTGGCTGAATCATGAGGGTATCACGATCAACATCAATCATAACTGGCGTTGCACCTAACAGCTCAATCATATTGATAGTTGAAACCCATGTTTGTGACGGAGTGATAACCTCATCACCTGGACCGATACCCAGCGCCATCAAAACAACATGCATACCTGCGGTTGCCGATGCGAGGGCAATCGCATGCTTGCAACCATAACGTTTACAAAAATCTTCTTCTAATTGATGATTCTGTGGGCCTGTAGTGATCCAGCCTGAACGCAGAACGTTTTCTACTGCCTTAACCTCTTCATCCCCGATTGCTGGTTTTGAAAACGGAAGGAAATTGCTCATATTGTCTGTAGCCTAGTTTCATTATGAATAGGATATTCTAGTTAAAATTACTTTAACCGAACCTCAACACCAGTCATCATTACTGCAATAATTGCCATAATACGGGCAATAAGAACACGATTAGCTAATTAGTATGGTCGTTAATTTGCCATACTTTATTCAATGAGCTCTGATTGAGTTTTATATCAGCCATAAATACATCTGACAAATGACTTTCTGTCATGACATTGTCAGGCTCACCTGCATAGATAATTGCGCCTTTCTTCATCATCCAAATTCGACTTGCATTTTTATAAGAATGACTAAGATTATGTCCACTCATTATAACTGTTCCTGCGCAATGACAAAAACATTTCACCCATTTATCTAGCATTCCTTGCTGAATAATATCTAAATTGTTTATTGGTTCATCAAATAAGATTATTTTTCCGCTCAAACAGTCTCGATCCCATACCTGCAAAAATACAGCGACTATCCGAATTCGCTGCCATTCCCCACCAGATAATTGGTTAATAGGCTTAGATAATAATGATGAAAGTTGAAAATCTTCGCATAATTCGCTAAAAATCGTGGGCGGAACGACATGCTGCTCAATAAACAAGGATAAGTATTGAAACACTTTTAAACTCGGTAAAATTCCCGTTTGCTGTGTGAGATAAGAACGACACCTTGCAACATCCTGAACAGCATAATCTTTCAAATTGACATTATTAAAAAAAATCGTTCCTGTGTAAGATGTGCAACCACTCAACGCTGAAAGTAAGGTGCTTTTCCCTGCCCCATTGGCACCTAATAGGTGTATCTGCTCCCCTGCAAAAACGGATTGATTAATACCCCGTAACCGGTTTTTCACAGTCAGATTTTGCGTTTCAATCATCACTGTTTTATTCATATTATTGTCGCCACGTATGATTTTTGACGAGAAGATAAATAAAAATAGGGGCGCCCAAGGTTGCAGTAATCACGCCAATCGGAATTTCAGCATTGTCTATCAATAATCGGGACAACAAATCTGCAACTAATAAGCATAGCGCACCAGCAATTGCACAGGCTGGCAATAAAAAACGGTTATCAGTGATCCCACTTAGCCTTAATATGTGGGGGATCACTAATCCTATAAAACTAATTGCCCCCGCAATTGCTACACTGAGTCCAATTAATATTCCAGTAATGATAATTAATATTAATCGCCAACGATGCGTAGAAATACCCAATTGATAAGCTTGAATATCACCCAGTAATAAATAATTTAAAATTCTTCCCTGAGTGATTGCCCAAAATAAAAACGGAAGGCAGGCTATGACTAATCCTATTTGACGCCAATCAACACCACTGAAACTGCCCATCATCCAATACAGCAATTGACGTAAATCTAAATTACTGCTCATGTAAACCATCCATGTCATACACGCACCACTGATCACACCTAGCGCAACACCAACTAATAATAAGCTGGCATTATTCAAATGTTGATGGCGAGCAAAATAGAGTAAAATACCCGTGAGGGCTAAAGCACCGATAATGGCACTCATGCTAACTAGCCAATAATAGGTAACCCCTGATGAGAGCAATACGGTAAAAACAACTGCAACCCCTGCACCATTACTGACCCCTAACAATCCAGGTTCCGCTAATGGGTTCTCAAATAACGCTTGCATGATGGCGCCCGTTACTGCCAATGATGCTCCAATGGTGATAACCGCAAGGAGCCGAGGTAAGCGGATTTGCCAGACAAATAATTGTGCGGAATCATCCATCCATTGGCTCGGCCAATACCAAATTTCTCCTGCACTGAGCGATAGCATTGCAATGATAAAAAGACTCAGTAACAACAAAAAAATCAAACCTATATCGGATTGATATTGCTGTTTTTGTAATTGTTTCAAGGAAATAGTCATTACATTTACAATAATTATCTTTTGTTAAAAAAATAAGCGCGTTTTATATAAGAGAGAGCATAAAAAAAAATTTAAACTGCTGCCAATTTTAATTTTACTATTAACCACTATAAGGGGTTACACATGGCACTAAATACAGTTAACCATTCTTCCAAACCGCAACTCTCTGCATATAACACAAAAGAGACTGACCAAGCTGAGAATAAGGCTAACAGTCATTTTAAAACATCAATAAAAAAAGCAACTCAATCATTAGTTAGCTTTTTTTCTTTACTTTTTAGTTGCCAAAAAAAACAAGCCAGCCAGAAAAAAACCATTTCAAATGAACCCTTTGTTATGATTAGCCTTCCGTACAAGGATGCATCGTCACGCACGGTTTCCTTTGCAGATGAAACTTCCACAAGAAATTTACCACCTCAAGATGAAATTATACCTAAAGCGGATTTAACTGGAAATCCTCGAGCCGAGGCTGCACGAGCGGCTGGATTAAACGCCATCGCTCAACATAAAGCCCTGCGAGCAGAAAAAAAACGAAAAAACGAAGCGACTGAATTGCAGCAAAGCAATGCGGAGCTCATTAATACTAGTGACAATCTTTCTGACACAGATAGAGAGAAAAATCATGCAATTAACCTGCTAGGCTGTACGATCTATAAGCATGACGAGTACTCAACAAGTAATGGTGAAGGTATACTTCGTATTGAAGGTGGCCAAAATGATGTCAGTGAACTCGTTAATAAGATAAATGACCCAGAGAGTGGCAGTTACGATCTTACGCAACTAGAGCACTATCCTTTACTAACATTATCCAGTGTATTTAAAAAAATAGCAGGAGAATTACTCAGAAAAACTACCAACATCGATTTCAGGTCAGATACTTCATTTAATGATTTACAAGCCTGTGCCGATGCAATACAAAATAAAGAAGATGTGACCCAACAAATTAAAGGTAACAAGCAATTAAAAAGTAAAGCCTCTTCAATCTTAAAAAACTGTGACAATAGGATCCACAGTGCATTGAGTCGCCTAGCACCACCGCCATTAACATTACAACTTGTTGTTCGTTATTGCGCTCTTTTTTCCAACGATGAAGCATCCCATAAAATGTCCATCAGGAATTTAGCTATGATGTTCGCACCGCACTTGATTAACACGAGCAACACACCGCAACATAATCGTCTGGATCCTATTACTGCAACACAAAAAGAAGCTAAAGCGATTAAACTCGCTGAGAATTATATTGTCGCGTTAATCCATCAAGAGAAAAGTAAATTTCACCATATTTAAAAAGTGTCTTTTACTTAAAAACAAAAGACCGCCTAGGCGGTCTTTTTTATTACTCTGCTATTCAGAGAATAGGATTACTCTTTTGGGGTTGCTTTTTCCACGCGGCTTTTTAATTTTTGGCCTGGACGGAAGGTAACAACACGGCGAGCAGTAATTGGAATATCTTCCCCAGTTTTAGGGTTACGACCGGGACGTTGATTTTTATCACGTAAATCAAAGTTACCGAATCCAGATAATTTAACTTGCTCACCATTTTCTAAGGAAAGGCGAACCTCTTCAAAGAAAGTTTCAACAAGGTCTTTCGCATCACGTTTGCTAACACCCAGTTTTTCAAACAAATTTTCTGACATTTCAGCTTTAGTAAGCGCCATAAGTTTAGTCCCTCAAGGAGGCTTGGAATCGCTGTTTTAACGCAGCAACACACAGATCAACGGTCGCGGTAATCTCTTCTTCTTCCATGGTACGCTGGGTATCTTGGAAGACGAGACTGATAGCGAGACTCTTATAACCCTCAGCTATCCCCTCACCACAATACACATCAAATAAGTTTATGCCAACTATATGATTTATGCCAACTTTTTTACATTCTGCTAAAACTTCGGCAGCTGCTACAGTTTCTGGCACAACCACAGCAATGTCACGACGGTTCGACGGATAACGCGAAATCGCTTTCGCTTCTGGAATAACACGCTGTGCGATTGCATCAGTACGAACTTCAAACACGACTGTACGACCATTTAAATCGAGTTTACGTTCTAGTTCTGGATGAACAACACCGATAAAGCCAATATGTTCATTTTCCAGATAAATCCCAGCACTTTGCCCAGGATGTAGTGCTGGATGTGCTTCAGATTTAAATGTAATTTGATTTAGTTTTCCAGTCAATTCAAAAACAGCTTCAAGATCACCTTTTAAATCAAAGAAGTCAACAACTTGTTTATCTAATGACCAATGTTCATCGAATTTGTTGCCCGTGATCACACCCGCCAGCATGTTTTCCTGACGAATACCATATTCTGCTTGATTATCAGGCGTAAAGCGTAGACCTGTCTCAAATAAACGAATTCTGTTTTGTTGACGATTTTGATTATAGACCACAGTGCCTAATAAACCAGTCAACAGAGACAAACGCATTGCGGACATGTCAGTTGAAATTGGATTTGGCAAGGAAAGTACTTCTTCCTGCGGATGTAATAGGCTTTGAATTTTAGGGTCTACGAAGCTATAAGTAATCGCTTCTTGATAACCACGGTCAACTAACATCGCTTTAATACGTTTCAGCGGTAAATTCGCTTCTTTATGATCTGTCATGATCAAGTCAGCGCGCAGCGGTACGTCTGGGATATTGTTATATCCGTATACGCGAGCGACTTCTTCCACTAAATCTTCTTCGATTTGCATATCGAAACGCCAGCTTGGTGCCACCACACTCCAGCAATCTGCTGAAACTTGGACTTGGCAACCTAAACGCGTCAGAATATCGGTCACAGTTTCGTCTGCGATCACATGACCGATTAAACGGTCTAATTTTTTACGCGTCAGCTTAATATTTGCTGGTTTCGGTAAATGTGCTTCGCTAGAAACGTCAATGATTTCACCAACTTCACCGCCACAAATTTCCACGATCAACGCAGTTGCGCGCTCCATTGCTTTAAATTGCAGCTGTGAGTCAACACCACGTTCAAAACGGTGAGAAGCATCGGTGTGCAGACCGTAATTACGGGCACGGCCAGTGATAGCCAGTGGTTCGAAGAATGCACACTCTAATAAAATGTTCTTGGTTTCAGCGTTAACACCTGAGTGCTCACCGCCAAAGATACCCGCGATGCCCAAAGCTTGAGTTTCATCGGCAATTACCAGCGTATCAGATTTCAAAGTAGCTTCAGTGCCATCTAGCAGGACTAATTTCTCTTCATCTTTAGCCATACGTACAACAATTGCGCCATTTAAACGATCTAAATCGTAAGCGTGTTGTGGCTGACCTAATTCCAACAGAACATAGTTTGTGATATCAACCACAGCATCAATAGAACGAACACCGCCACGGCGCAGTTTTTCTTTCATCCACATTGGCGTTGGTGCGCTAACATCGATATTTTTGATCACACGACCTAAGAAGCGTGGGCAGGCAGCAGGTGCTTCCACGCGAATTGGGAATGTGTCTTTAATTGTGCTCGCCACTGGGCTGATTGCAGGTTCAACTAAATCTAACTTGTTGATAACCGCCACATCACGCGCCACGCCTAAGATACTTAAACAGTCTGCACGGTTTGGGGTAATGCTGATTTCAATCGCGTGATCATCTAATTTTAGATATTCACGGATGTCAGTACCAATAACCGCGTCTTGTGGTAATTCAATAATGCCGCTGTGGTCATCAGAAATACCTAACTCAGAGTATGAGCACAACATGCCTTCTGATGGCTCACCACGTAATTTCGCCGCTTTAATTTTGAAATCACCCGGTAATACCGCACCGACGGTTGCAACGGCAACGCGTAAGCCTTGACGGCAGTTTGGTGCGCCACACACGATATCTAATAAACGGTCACCGCCGACATTCACTTTCGTGACACGCAATTTGTCTGCGTTAGGGTGTTGTCCACATTCAACAACTTCACCCACAACAACGCCGTGGAATTGACCCGCAACGGTTTCAACGCCATCAACTTCCAGACCCGCCATTGTGATCTGGTCTGATAATTCTTCACTACTTACCGCCGGGTTTACCCATTCGCGTAACCATAGTTCACTGAATTTCATGAGATAGACCCGCCTTATTTAAACTGTTTGAGGAAACGAAGATCGTTTTCGAAGAATGCACGAAGGTCAGATACGCCATAACGCAACATGGTTAAGCGCTCCATTCCCATACCGAATGCAAATCCAGAGTAGACCTCAGGGTCAATACCGACATTGCGTAATACATTAGGATGCACCATACCGCAGCCTAATACTTCCAGCCATTTACCGTTTTTACCCATAACATCAACTTCAGCAGAAGGCTCTGTGAACGGGAAATAGGAAGGACGGAAACGAACTTGGACTTCTTCTTCAAAGAAGTTGTTCAGGAAGTCATGAAGAGTACCTTTCAAGTTGGTAAAGCTAATGTCTTTATCAACAATCAGACCTTCAGTTTGGTGGAACATTGGGGTATGAGTCTGGTCGTAGTCATTACGATAAACACGGCCTGGCGCAATGATGCGGATAGGTGGTTGCTGACCATTCATCGTACGGATCTGCACACCGGATGTTTGGGTACGTAATAAACGTTTCGCATCAAACCAGAAAGTATCGTGATCAGCACGCGCTGGGTGATGAGCAGGAATGTTCAGAGCGTCAAAGTTATGATAGTCATCTTCGATTTCAGGCCCTGTCTCAACAGAGAAACCTAATTCACCAAAAAATTCTTCAATTCGCTGAATGGTGCGAGTTACTGGGTGTAATCCACCATTTTCCATACGGCGACCCGGTAATGAAACATCGATTTTTTCTGATGCTAAACGTGCATTCAGAATATCGGCTTGCATTGCATCTTTACGGGCGTTCAGTGCATCTTGAACTTGGACTTTAGCTTCATTAATCACAGCCCCTGCTGCTGGGCGTTCATCCGCAGGCAGATCACGCAACGTTTTCATCTGGAGTGTGAAGTGGCCGCTTTTGCCTAAAAATTCAACACGCACTGACTCTAACGTCGCAACATCTTGGGCCTGTTCAATGGCTGCTTTTGCCTGTGCAACCAATTCAGCGAGATGTGGCATTGTTTCCCCTTTATGACCACTCGGTCTTTTGCTAGTTATTCACTAAATTTATCAAATTTCACAAATCATATTAATAAGATGTGAATACCTGACTGATTTTACTGTATTTTCTATCAAACCAAAAACAAAAAAGCCTCCTGACGGAGGCTTTAGCGTAACTTTTCGTTTCTATTCTACTCGCTATACGCAAAAGCCCCCGAGATTCAGGTGCTAAAGTAAAAAAAGAAACGAAAAATAACGTTGTTCATTAAAAGAGTCTCAAAAACACAGGTTTAAAGTGACTAATATTGACTGAAAGTATTAACACAAGCTGATTTTTAATACAAACATTATAAATGAAAAGAGGAAGTTTCCTTCCTCTCTTCAAGCAAACATTAAGCTAAAGCGCCTTTTGCTTTTTCAACTAAAGCAGTGAATGCTGCTTTATCGAAAACTGCGATGTCTGCTAAGATCTTACGGTCGATTTCAATTGAAGCTTTTTTCAAGCCATTGATGAAACGGCTGTAAGACAGGCCGTTCTGACGAGCCGCAGCGTTGATACGTGCGATCCACAGTTGACGGAACTGACGTTTACGTTGACGGCGGTCACGGTAAGCATATTGACCAGCTTTGATTACCGCTTGAAATGCTACGCGGTAAACACGTGAACGTGCACCATAGTAACCTTTCGCCTGTTTCATGATTTTTTTGTGACGTGCACGTGCGATTACACCACGTTTTGCGCGAGCCATAGCTATCTCCTATCGTCTTTATTCTTAATTAACTAAATGTTTACTTATGCGTAAGGCAGGCAAGCAACAACCAGACCCAGATCGCCCTTAGATACCATTCCTTTCGGACGTAAATGGCGTTTACGCTTAGTAGACTTTTTAGTCAGAATGTGACGAAGGTTTGCATGCTTACGCTTAAAGCCACCGCCTGCAGTTTTTTTAAAGCGCTTTGCTGCGCCACGTACAGTTTTAATCTTTGGCATTTCTTTTATTTCCAACTTCGCATTGTGATTAACTACGAATTAATTAGGCGAATAATACTCACATTACTGTGAAATTATTACTTGGTTGCCTAATTATTTCTTCTTAGGTGCCAGCACCATAATCATTTGACGCCCTTCAATCTTCGAAGGGAATGATTCAACAGATGCTAACTCTTCCAAATCAGACTTGATGCGGTTAAGCATTTCCATACCGATTTGCTGGTGAGCCATTTCACGACCACGAAAACGCAGTGTTACTTTCGCTTTATCACCATCTTCTAGAAAGCGAATCAGGTTGCGTAGTTTGACCTGATAATCACCTTCATCTGTACCAGGGCGGAATTTAATTTCCTTCACCTGAACAACTTTTTGTTTCTTTTTTTGTTCTTTTTGAGACTTGCTCTTCTCATAAAGGAATTTGCCGTAATCCATGATACGACAAACTGGCGGTTCAGCATTTGGGCTAATTTCAACGAGGTCTACACCTGCTTCTTCAGCTTTTTCAAGCGCTTCACGCGCGCTCATGATGCCTAACTGTTCGCCGTCTAAACCGGTTAAACGGACTTCAGGAACACGAATTTCATCATTAATACGATTTGGTCGTGTTGATGGGATTCTTTTTCCGCCTTTAATACTTCATTCCTCCAACTGGATAAAGAGATTTGCTACATTCTCTAAAGCAAGCGCCTCGGTAATGTCTTTTTAAACAATTTATTACCCAAACGCGATATTCTTTTTTGGCTTTAACTCGAACAAAGCGAGTTTTACAAAGCGATTCGACCGCGGATTTTACTGCTTATTGTGAGATTACTCAAGCAGATATTCAAATTATTCGCAGAGGATCATGTAAATAGCCAAGTCTAACAATAAAAAACGCGAGTGAGGTGCTATCCCCCACTCGCGTTCTTAATCATGACCTATTATTTTTTCTTAGGCCCCATCACCATGATCATTTGGCGACCTTCAATACGTGAAGGGAATGATTCAACAACGGCTAGCTCTTCTAAATCCGCTTTGATGCGGTTAAGCATTTCCATACCGATTTGTTGGTGAGCCATTTCACGACCACGGAAACGCAGTGTGATTTTCGCTTTATCACCATCTTCTAAGAAACGAATGAGGCTACGTAATTTAACTTGGTAGTCTCCTTCATCTGTTCCCGGACGGAATTTAATTTCCTTCACTTGAACAACTTTTTGTTTCTTTTTCTGCTCTTTTTGAGATTTACTTTTCTCATAAAGATACTTGCCGTAATCCATGATTCGACAAACTGGTGGCTCTGCGTTTGGGCTGATTTCAACTAAATCAACACCAGCTTCTTCCGCTTTGGCAAGTGCGTCACGCACACTCATTACACCAAGTTGTTCACCGTCAATGCCAGTAACACGGATTTCAGTTGCACGGATCTCTTCGTTAATACGATTCGGACGTGCTGTTGGGAGTTTTTTTCCGCCTTTAATACCTTATTCCTCCATCTGATTGAGCTGACGACTGCGAATTTCTTCCAGTAGTTTAGTCATGAATTCGTTAACATCAAGGCTGCCTAAATCTTTACCACGACGGGTACGAACAGACACTTTACCTGATTCAACTTCTTTCTCACCACAAACCAACATGTAAGGAACACGACGCAGGGTGTGTTCACGGATCTTAAAGCCGATTTTCTCGTTACGTAAGTCCGCTTTCGCACGAATGCCAACACTTTGCAGCTTGCTAACTAATTCTTGAACATAGTCTGCTTGACTATCTGTAATGTTCATCACAACAACTTGTTGTGGTGCTAACCATGTTGGGAAGAAACCTGCATATTCTTCCGTTAAGATCCCGATAAAGCGCTCTAGTGAACCCAGAACCGCACGGTGAATCATAACTGGCGTAATACGCTCATTATTTTCGCCAACATAAGAAGCATTTAGACGACCCGGTAAGAAGAAGTCTAATTGTACAGTACCGCATTGCCATGCACGGTCAAGGCAGTCATACAGTGTGAATTCAATTTTCGGGCCGTAGAATGCACCTTCGCCAGGCTGATATTCAAACTCAATACCTTTTGACTTCAGCGCATTGGCTAAGTCTGCTTCTGCTGTATCCCACATATCGTCTGTACCGATACGCTTTTCAGGACGAGTAGACAGTTTTACAACGATTTTTTCGAAGCCGAAAGTGCTGTAAACGTCATAAATCATCTCAATACAGCTAGTCACTTCACCCAGAATTTGATCTTCAGTACAGAAGATATGAGCGTCATCTTGGGTAAAGCCACGTACGCGCATTAAACCATGCAGTGCACCTGATGGCTCATTACGGTGACAGCTACCAAATTCTGCCATACGCAGTGGTAAATCACGGTAAGATTTTAACCCTTGGTTAAAGATCTGAACGTGACCTGGGCAGTTCATGGGTTTGACACAATATTCACGGTTCTCAGATGAAGTTGTGAACATCGCATCTTTGTAGTTTTCCCAGTGACCTGTTCTTTCCCACAATACGCGGTCCATCATAAATGGGCCTTTAACTTCTTGGTAATTGTAAGATTTAAGTTTGGTACGTACAAAAGTTTCCAGTTCACGGAAAATTGTCCAACCATCGTTATGCCAGAACGCCATGCCCGGCGCTTCTTCCTGCATATGATATAAATCTAATTGCTTACCAATTTTACGGTGGTCACGCTTCGCCGCTTCTTCTAAGCGCAGCAGATATGCAGCAAGCTGCTTTTTATCTGCCCATGCAGTACCGTAAATACGTTGCAGCATTTTATTGTCGCTGTTACCGCGCCAGTATGCTCCTGCTACTTTTTGTAATTTAAAGTGGTGACAGAAACGCATATTTGGTACGTGTGGGCCGCGACACATATCAATATATTCTTGGTGGTGATATAAACCAGGGCGATCATCTTGACTAATATTTTGATCCAAGATTTCAACTTTATAATCTTCGCCACGGTTTACAAATGTTTCACGAGCTTCCGCCCAAGAAACACGTTTTTTAACCACGTCATAATCTGTTTTGGCAAGCTCAAGCATACGCTTTTCTAGCTTGTCCAAATCTTCCTGGGTCAGCGTATAGTCAAGGTCAATATCATAATAGAAACCGTTGTCGATAACCGGACCGATTGCCATTTTGGTATTTGGCCACAATTGTTTAATTGCATGACCTAATAAGTGAGCACAAGAGTGACGAATGATTTCTAGACCATCATCATCTTTACTCGTGATAATTGACAGGTTTGCGTCATGCTCGATCAGTTCACAAGCATCCACCAGCTCACCATTAACACGACCAGCGATACATGCTTTTGCTAGGCCAGCGCCGATATCGCGAGCCACATCCATGACAGAAACTGCATGGTCGAATTGACGCTGACTTCCATCAGGAAGAGTAATAACAGGCATTAAAAAATCCTTATCAGCAGTGGTGACCCACACGAAAGATCACTTGCTTGATTATTCCAAAGTTTATAAATCAATACGTTACTGACGATTTCTCACTTCACTATGCGAGATAGGCACACAACTATGTACACATTATATAAGCCGAGGCAGATATAATTGATAACGCAATTATGCACATCGCTAGCAACTCAACTCGTAATCATAACACAGACATATTTTATGGCGATAGCCAGTTGTTGATTATTCTAGCGCTAAAATTACTGCTGCTCTGGGCTCATTAACGTGTAATCCGCCGACATAATAAGAACATTATTACCATAGCCATTACAATCCGTTCTCACCGCATATTCAGGTAACCAAGCAATACGTGATTTTGAACGCGATAATGAAAGATTCAGGGTTGTCGGATGCTCTAATGCGCTAATAAGATAGACTAAATCAGTGGTGGCTGAACAGAGTTCAAAATTAATATGATCAGCATAAATAGCATGCCAATCCTCATGATACGGGATACCTTGCTTATCGATGATTGCACTCATTTCATCTGCGGTATAAACAAGCTGTGCAGAAGCACTTGGAGCCAGCAACACAAAGGTTGATAACGCCAATAACGCGGTAATTATGCCTTTTTTCATCTCTCACCATACTTTTTTACAATAAATCGTTAAGGGGAGAAAAATACCATTCCATCATCCTGCAAAAAACGACAAAAAGGCTACTCAACATGACTATGAATAGCCTTATTAAAACAAAAAGTTACCAACAACCGCGATGATTACCACGTCCACCCCATCCACCATCACGATATGGGCGGTTGTATTGTTTATCTTCTTCGTTTCGAAGCTGCAGTGATAAATCATCAAGCTCTTTCACCAGCGCTTTCACTTTCGCATCATCATCTTTGGCGCCGGCATCGTACAGCTTATTCAATTCAAAACGCTTATCATCAAACTCTTTCGCTAACTTAGCGATTTCATTATTTTGGCGATAATTGTTTTGGTGATAATTGTTTTGGTGATAATTGTTTTGATGATAATTGTTTTGATAGCGGTGATCATAGTTTCCATTGCAGTAAGGGCATGCTGCAGCCGATGCCGAATACAGTAATACTGAAGAGACGATAGCACCTAATAACACTTTTTTATTCACGGCAATAACCTCACAAGTCTTTGGGTTATACCAGTTTACATTTACCTAAAGGAAACCGCCTTGAATAACATCAAAATTCGCATCAAAAGCTAAATTCACAGATAACAATTGCAGAAAATATCAATGAAATAGGTAAAAATGCTTATTAATAATGAATAACTAACGGATTAGGCCAAAACAATCACAACCAACGCCGCGTTTGCTGAGTATAAGCCTGCCACTCCTCTTTAAAACGTTCAGATAAGAATTTTTCTTCTTGGGGAATGGTATACAAGTCAGTAATTAACCAAAAGACCAAACCTGACACCAAGAAATAAGGTGAATGCGAAAATAAAGCGAAGCTTAAACTCATCGAGGTAAAAGCAAGATATAACGGATTACGAGATAACCGATAAGGGCCTCTAGTAATAAGAGAAGACGCCGGGCTAATAGGATTTGGTGAGGTTTTTTGCTGAACAAAATAATATAAACTTGCGCCAATCCAGCCGAAAGCCTCTAAGGCAATCAAGATGCCGATAATTCCCATCCAACCAGAAAAACTCCAGAAAAAACCCTCTTTGATATGCAGATAATAAGCAGCAAATCCATTGAGCGCTAACCAATTCACAAATGGAAGTTTAAAAATGCTCATCACAGATCCTAAATTGATATTCATCTGGCAAGCATATCATGGATAAAACGATAAGAATTGGCACCGATGTCAATAATATCTAATAATACAGAGTGAAGGAGTACTCTGTTATTTTATGAACGATATCCTAAAGAAAAAACGCTTTTTAGACCTTCAAGATTGGCATACTCTTGTTCACATACAGAATTACGCACATCGCTGGGTAAATTATTTAATCTCGCTTGGATATTAGCAAGTTGCTCTTCTAACCCATTCATTCCCTTCACTTCGACAACATCTGCATTTGCTTGCAGATAATCTGTAAAGCTTCTTAAATTATTTTCTAAACTATCGCACGCATTATTCGTCAATCCGTTTTGTTCCATAAAGGAATTGACTGAAGCGGGTAATAATTGAGAGAGCGAAGGAAAAATAGATTGTTTCCACGTTTGTGGAAACAGGATCAGCACGGCAGCAATAGCCAAAACAAGCAGCATTGATGAAGTAACTAATGGCGACAGTAACTTTCTCATTGGCTATCCTAAAATTCTATTTAACATGGAATTTAGAATACACAACAAACCGTAAAGCAGTTTTTAAAATAAAAAAGAGTTTGTAAAGAATATTCCAATTATATTACCAAGAAATAAGATTATCGCCTGACAATAATCTTTTAACGAATTTACATAACCTGTCAGTAAAACAGATAGCACTGTATATACTCACTAACAAATGAACATAAACCCCCTCTAGCAATAATGCCCTTGACCTTTTTATCTCACATAAAAAGGTTTTTTTTTGCTCAAAATATTGAATGTTTTTAATCCAGCGATATACCTCTTTGTTATTCAACAAATAATTACACTTATTCACACATGAATCGGGATGTTATCCACAGTTAATGTGAACAACTTTGTCATTCATTAAGTAAAAACATTACGCAATTTCACGTAAAAAAGTCTCTTTATCCTATATTTGATGGGAGAATACCCTTCTGATTCCACAAATTAGTAACAATGTTTGTTATAGTTCCAACGAGAAGCCATTCTAGATTAATTTGGAGGGTAATTTTCGATATGCAAGATATTTTACAACTTTTTCAAGCCGTTGGCCTTGGCTTAGTTTTACTCCTTCCACTGGCTAACCCACTGACCGCCATTGCCGTGATGCTCAGTATTTCTGCCAACATGACCAAAGAACAACGTGACCATCAATCACGGCTGGCTGCAATTTATGTCTTTTGTATCATGCTCGTCGCTTTTTATGCGGGCCAATTAGTCATGAATACCTTCGGAATTTCCATCCCTGGACTGCGTATTGCAGGGGGACTTATCGTGGTCTTTATTGGTTTTGGGATGTTATTTCCTAATTCAGAAAATAGTGAAGACAACAGTAATGTTTCCACTGACGATTTAAGTGTTCCCAAAAAACGTCAAGGTAACCAAAATATTGCCTTCGTTCCTCTCGCTATGCCAAGTACCGCAGGGCCGGGTACTATCGCGATTATTATTAGTTCCACCGCCTCTTTACAAGGGGATATTGGTTTTACGCCATGGGTTATCACCGTTGCACCCATTGTTGTTTTTCTGATTGCCAGTGTAATTGTTTGGATTGGGCTACGGGGTGCGACTTCAATTATGAAATGGCTAGGAAACAGCGGAATTGATGCAATTGGGCGGATAATGGGGTTTTTATTAATTTGTATGGGAGTGCAATTCGTCATCAACGGCATCGTTGAAATTATCGCGCAACTCCCACACTTAATGACGGAATATCAGTAATTCACTGCTAATGCATTATACGCATTCTTAACTTTCCACAAATAGCGTGGAGCCTGCGGTGCGGGGTGTTTAGACTGAACATGTTGATAGAACTCTTCTGGCGATAAATTATTTATCATCGCGATAGCTTTAGTTTTATCATTATCAAACGTTCTTAATAATGCCCCAGCCCCATTCACATAAGCCACAACTGTCGCATAATACATAGTCTGCGGATGGCTAATCCCCGCTAAATGTTGCTCTTTGAGAATACGAATATAGGTTGTACCGATATCAATATTTTTACGTGGATCTTTTAAATCGTTAGAACTTGGCTCACCAGAACGTCCTTGATAACGATATGCATCACGCCCTGCTGTTGATGCTTTAATTTGCATTAAACCAATGGCATTAGATTTACTCACCACTTCAGGTCGGAAGTTAGATTCTACTTCAATAATGGCTCTGATCAGTGTTTCATCCACACTATAGCGATTCGCAGATTCACGAATAAACTCATCATAAGGGGTTCTCGGATAGCTAGTATTGGCTGCCGTATTTGGCATTTGATTGCGATTATCTAGCATTCTTGTTCTGTTCGCGGTTTTATTGGGATCACTTGAACAACCTGCCAATAGCAAAAGTACAAGCGCACTGCCGACCATTTTTTTCACTGTTGTATCCTCTGCAAATTAAAACACCGAAAGAATAGCTAATCTTTAGAAAAATAATACATTTTTTACTTAACTTTTACTTCTGGACGTGTTTTAGTCATGTTAAATAATAATGATAACCAGCAACTCATCGATTACAAAAATACCCCTTTTACCATTTAACGGGATTTTTCATAATTGATATTGATAATCATTATCAATTGGGATATAAATACTATCAGCCAGAAAGACCATACTCATTGTAGACTCAAATAGGTCAATATAAATGAGAAGCTATATTCAAACCCAATAACACACTTATTTAGATTAACCATTTAATGAGATTAATTTAGTTAATAGAACTCGTGACCCAACGTTAGGATCTATTTTATGACAAACTGTTTATTCCGATTATCAACGCCATTACGTACTACATTTATTGCATTAGCTGCCGTTTTATTTGTCAGCCATCCCGCTTTAGCTAAAAAATTTAAAGTGGTCACCACATTTACTATAATACAAGACATTGCTCAAAATGTAGCCGGTGATGCCGCTATTGTCGAATCCATCACTAAACCGGGTGCAGAAATTCACGGTTATCAACCGACACCAAAAGATATTATGAAAGCCTACGATGCTAACCTTATCTTATGGAACGGAATGAATCTGGAAGTTTGGTTCCAGCGTTTCTTTGAAAACCTTAAAGATGTGCCTGCGGTTGTCGTCACTGAAGGTATTGAGCCGATGCCAATCCGTGAAGGGGAATATAAAGATAATCCGAATCCTCATGCTTGGATGTCCCCTGCTAACGCACAAATCTATATCGAAAATATCCGTAAGGCACTGGTGAAATATGATCCAGAAAATGCAGACACCTATAATGCAAACGCGAAAAAATATTCCCAAGAAATTGCGGCACTTGATGCACCTTTACGTGAGCGTTTGAATCGTATTCCTGAAGATAAGCGTTGGTTAGTGACCAGTGAAGGCGCATTTAGCTACCTCACTAAAGATTATGGCTTTAAAGAGGTCTATTTGTGGCCCATCAATGCTGAAGAGCAAGGCTCACCAATGCAAGTTAAAAAAGTGATTGATACGGTTCGTGAACACAACATTCCCGTTGTTTTCAGCGAAAGTACTATTTCAGACAAACCAGCTCTGCAGGTCAGTAAAGAGACTGGCGCAAAATACGGCGGAGTATTATACGTCGATTCACTATCAACCGCTGAAGGCCCTGTACCAACTTATATAGACCTGTTGAACACAACCGTCGATACCATCGCAAAAGGATTTTCACAGTAAATGAGCCATACAAATCAATTCGAACATCCGACTCTGGTTGTTGATGACGCAACTGTCACCTACAACAATGGTCATACCGCGATTTATGACGCTAGTTTCAATATTCACGGTGGTTCCATTTGCGCCCTTGTGGGCGTAAACGGAAGTGGTAAATCAACGCTGTTTAAAACAATTATGGGGTTAGTGACGCCATCGTCCGGTAGTGTGACCCTCAATGACCAACCGATTAAAGCGGCATTAAAAGAGAATGTTATTGCCTACGTACCACAAACAGAAGAAGTAGATTGGAATTTTCCAGTGTTAGTTTCTGATGTGGTGATGATGGGGCGTTACGGCAAAATGGGTTTCTTTCGTATTCCTAAAAAGGAAGATAAAGACGCCGTAAAAATGGCTTTAGAACGTGTAGATTTAGCCGGATTGGAACATCGCCAAATTGGTGAACTTTCCGGCGGTCAGAAAAAACGGGTGTTTTTGGCTCGAGCCCTCGCTCAGCAAGGTAAAGTTTTATTACTTGACGAACCCTTTACAGGTGTCGATGTAAAAACAGAAAATGCCATTATTGACCTACTCCGCAGTCTGCGCGATGAAGGGCATTTAATTCTAGTCTCAACCCATAACTTGGGAAGCGTCCCTGAATTTTGCGACCATGTGATTTTAATAAACCGCACTGTGCTGGCGAGTGGCCCAACCGAAACCACCTTTACCCAGCGTAATCTGCAAAAAGCATTTGGTGGCGTACTGCGTCATATTAACCTGTCTGGTCAAGAGCTTCACGACGATGATGACCCACGCTCTGTCACGGTGATTACTGATGACGAACGTGCCGCCGTCTTCTATGGTCACGATCACGATGCACCGGTTAGAAAAAATCAGCCTAAGGAATCTGAATGATTGAGTTGTTACTGCAACCCTTTGAGTACAACTTTATGGTTAAAGCTATTTGGGTGAGTGCCATCGTTGGAGCGGTGTGTGCTTTCTTATCAGCTTACTTAATGCTCAAAGGTTGGTCGCTGATGGGAGATGCCCTCTCCCACTCGGTTGTACCCGGCGTGGCGGGCGCTTATGCGCTTGGATTACCTTACGCCGCAGGGGCTTTTTTTACCGGTATTCTCGCCGCCCTCGCCATGACGTTTGTTAAACATCTCACCCGTTTACGGGAAGATGCCGTTATCGGCTTTATCTTCTCCACCTTTTTTGCAGCGGGGCTATTGATTGTTTCGTTAAACCCAACCTCAGTGAATGTGCAAAGTATTATCTTCGGTAATATTTTGGGGATCGCCGATGCTGATGTTCTTCAAGTCGAGATTATTATCACCGTTTCATTTGTTGTCCTGATGTGCCTATGGAAAGATTTACTGGCAGTCTTTTTTGATGAAAGCCATGCTCGTTCCATCGGTTTAAATCCACTGCGCTTAAAAATTATTTTCTTCACCTTATTAAGTGCATGTACCGTTGCCGCACTGCAAACTGTTGGGGCGATATTAGTCATTGCGATGGTTGTCACGCCAGGTGCAACAGCCTATTTACTGACCGATAAATTTAAAACATTGCTGATCATTTCCGTCTCTATCGGTACAGCCACTAGTGCAATTGGTGCCTACCTCAGCTACTTTTTAAATGGCGCAACGGGCGGACTAATTGTTACGTTCCAAACGGTGATTTTCTTACTGGCGTTCTTCTTTGCACCAAAACATGGGCTCTTTGCTTCTCGTCGCAAAGCCCGTAGCGAAGTCGCTGACCTGCATCAAAGTAAGCAACAAGGAGCAACCCATGAATGATTTTATGGATTTACTGATGGCTCCTTTCGCATTCCCATTTATGCAAAAAGCCCTGATCACGGCGATTGTTACAGGAACCGTCTGCGCTATTTTATCCTGCTTTTTAGTCTTGAAAGGTTGGTCATTAATGGGAGATGCCATTTCCCATGCGGTATTACCCGGAATTATTATCGCGTCACTGATTGGCATTCCACTGGCCATTGGCGCCTTTGTTTCAGGACTATTTTGCGCAGTTGCTACTGGCTATTTAAAAGAGAACAGTCGAATAAAAGAAGACACCGTCATGGGCATTGTCTTCTCGGGTATGTTTGCTGTCGGTTTGGTCATGTTCGCGAAAATCGATACTGAGCAGCATCTTACTCATATTTTATTCGGGGATATTTTGGGGATCACCGACGAAGAATTTAAACAAATTTTACTGTTTGCAGGGATAACCATTGCGATTATCTTACTCAAACGTAAAGACTTTATGCTGTATTGCTTTGACCCAAACCAAGCGCGTGTTATCGGCTTGCCGGTTAAATGGCTACATTACGGATTACTTTCGCTATTAGCGTTAACCATCGTGGCATCGCTACAGGCTGTTGGGATCATTCTGGTGATTGCAATGTTGATTTCTCCGGGGATCATCGCCTTTGTCCTATGCCGGAGCTTTGGTTGGATGTTGGTGGTCGCGATTATCGCCTCCGTCACCTCCAGCGTACTGGGAACGATTGTCAGCTTCCACATTAATGCGACAACGGGCCCAACCATTGTGGTGATCCAAGCAGGCTATTTTGTTATCGCCCTGCTCTATAGCAAATTAATTCTCGCACGCCGCAAATCCCACACCACGCGCCAAGATTTGCATACGGCCTAATGATATAAAGCTGAATACGCTAAAAACCTATTCAGCTTTTTCTTTCTTCTATTTGACTCTCTTCTATTTTGAAGCTTGCTCTCTATAAAAGAAAAAAGCGATATCCATCTGTTATCATCAAAAGAATCCCCCAATTCTTGAACAAAATCAGCCATCAATCATTTCGGAATAAGGCGTAATTATTAAACAATGATCACTGTTAATTCCTAAATTGACGCTATAGTATGGTATGAGTGAAGACCAAATCACAGCGAGGTGGATCATGTGGCAAGCGATGAATCGTTTATTAATTGAACACTTTGGTGAGGCAGAGCTGCGAAATAAAGTGATTCTTTCTGGTGGGGATATTCATCACACCTTAAGAATCGATTATGGCGAGCATACAGTGTTCGTAAAACAAAATCGCCGCGAGTTTCTCCCTCTTTTTAAACAAGAGGCAGAGCAGCTTGAAATGCTAGCGAAAAGCCAAACTATCACCGTTCCCAAAGTCTACGGCTTGGGTAGCAACAAGCACCATAGCTTTCTTCTCCTCGAATACTTCCCGTTAAAACATTTTGATAGCACCAATGCATGGCACTTTGGTCAACAATTGGCGCGATTACATCAATGGGAAGAACAGCCAAGTTATGGGTTCGATTTTGATACTATGCTCAGTACCATTGTTCAACCTAATGGATGGGAAAAACGGTGGAATGCATTCTTTGCCGAAAAACGTATCGGTCTTCAATTACAAATTGCATCTGAAAAAGGCATGGTTTTTGGTGATATTCAAAGACTGGTGGATATTGTTAAACACCGTTTATCCGGCCATCAACCTCAACCTTCTTTATTGCATGGGGATCTGTGGCCAGCAAATTGTGCGATCACCAACCAAATGGATGGCGTACTCTATGACCCGGCCTGTTATTGGGGTGATCGGGAATGTGATATCGCGATGCTGCCATTATACAAAGAAATTCCGATTCAAATTATTGATGGCTACCAAAGTATTTGGCCATTACCAACGGGCTTTTTAGACAGACAACCACTCTATCAACTCTATTTTTTACTCAATCAAGCCAACATGTTTGGTAATGAGCAAAGCTATCTGCATGCTCGCAGCATTATTGATAATTTATTAGACGACGAATAGCAGCGAATCAATTAGGCGAAAATAAGAGATGCACAGCAGCGGAATAAACACCGATGCTGTGCATTTTTCATGATGGGAAAATATTAACATGATGGGCATTATCAACATAATGAAAAGCGGCCTACATGATAAAAACTACCAATTCAGAAGTTTCAATGCAAAATAAATGGCGATCCCTAAAACAATCGGCCAGAAATACATCAAAAAGAACTGTTTAAAAATAGTATGTCGAGGAATAGTAACTTTGGCTTCTAACTCTTCTTTGGTCACTTCACTGCCTTTTGCATTTTCAAGAATGACATGATCTTCAATGCTTTCGCGAATGAATTTAATTTGTCGATACATGCGTAAGCCTGATGCGCTTAAAGCAAGCCCCACAAAGATAAAAATAAAAATAACAAAAAATCCGATGCAGCTACCTGAAAAACCATGACTCACTTCAGGGACTGGTGAATTATTCCAAAATACATTGAGAAACGGCGTACTTTGTCGAGTCATCTCCGCCATTAATTTAACAAAATCATTGGCAACTGCATTAATTCCTTCGCCTTGAATTCCTTTCAGAGCCGCTAATTTAATTAACGATGTCAATGTGGAAATTAACGCCACAAAAAATACGATCCAGCCCAAAATACGTTTGCCAATCGCAAGAGAATTTGCCTTGTGGTAATTCATTACAACTATTCCTTAAAGTTTTTTTCTACGCTAATCATAGCCGATAATATTTGCTGGCTCCAAATTTCTATAAAAAAATGATAGTTAAAAACTGAGTTTCGGATTATTCAAAGAGTGAATCGAATCTACATCAATAACTAATCTCAAATTTCCAATAAAATCATGTGATAGCACAGATATCTCTATAACCCCAAGTCATAGCTTGTTAAAATCGTTTCAGAAACCAAAATGACTGTGATTAAAGTACAGCGACAATCCCCATACCCTATTTTTAAGCGGGTATCTAAATGAATGGAGTTTGCTATGTATCATAAATTACCTATCCAATCTGTCATCTTCGACATGGATGGTTTGCTGATTGACTCGGAACCTTTTTGGGAACAAGGGGAAGATGAAGTTTTTGCAGAGTTAGGCGTCGATTTATCCATTAAGCACACTCTTCCTGACACCCTCGGTTTACGTATCGATCACGTTGTTGAACTTTGGTACAACGCATCTCCTTGGCAGGGTTGTAGTTTAGAAGCAACAAAACAGCGTATTATTGACCGCGTTATTGGTTTAGTGGAAGAAAAACGCCCATTACTGCCAGGTGTACAGCATGCACTTGAACTGTGCCGCTCAATGGATCTGAACATCGCTTTAGCCTCTGCGTCTCCGGATTATATGCTGGAAAAAGTGCTGAACTTATTTGATATCCGCCATTATTTTTCTGCCGTCGTTTCAGCCGCAGATTTACCATTAAGTAAGCCTCATCCTGAAGTGTATTTAAAAGCCGCCGCTGAGCTATCCACCAAGCCTATCCATTGTGCTTCATTAGAAGACTCCTTTAATGGAATGATTTCTGCAAAAGCAGCAAGAATGCGTTCTATCGTTGTACCTGATAGCAAACATTTCAATGACCCTCGCTGGGGTTTAGCTGATGTTAAAATCGCCTCATTGAACGATTTACGCCCAGAAAATTTACGTTAATCTTAAAGACGTTAACGAAACACGATTTCCCTTACGTTTTTCACGTAGGGGAAATTTCAAAAAAGTATAAAAACCTACGGTTATTAACTAATAAATAAGAGTTTTTTTAACTCCAACCTACTACCATATTTCCTGCAAACCCTTTATACTGCCGCCTACTGTATAGATAAACAGATGGTATTTTATCCACCATGACTGCTGAAGGGCATCTGCTTTTTTCCGTCGCCTCACTTGTAATGGCTCATAAATTGCAAATTACCCCGGAGTTCGCTCAGGGTGATTGGCTGCATATGGTGCCAGGGGTGTTGCTGGGTGCCTTATTGCCGGATATTGACCACCCTTCATCAATCCTCGGGCGGCTTTTTCGCATTATTTCATTACCTATATCAAAACTGTGCGGACATCGCGGGTTCACTCACAGCCTGATTGCTTGGCTCATTTTACTGATCAGCAGCTACCAATGGCTGCCTCACTATTGGGATTTACCCACCGACCTTATCCAAGCGTTTTTATTAGGTTATATGAGCCATTTAGTGGCGGATATGCTGACCCCATCCGGAGTGCCTTTTTTATGGCCGCTACCAACACGTTTCTGTTTTCCCATCTTACGCGGTAAGTCCAGTAAACGCGGGGAACGCTTTATTGCCGTGCTTTTGACCGTCTGTGCGGTCTTAATTCCAACAGGTCATCCCGCTGATTGGTTCCAGCAAATTGAAAGCGCACTAAATTATTTTAATAATCAGATAAATATACACTTACCGACAAAAAGCTCACTTTTGTAATATACTGTAAGCATGAATCAACCTAAATTATAACTTTTGATTATAAGTAATGACTAACTTCAACTGATATCATATAACCAGTTGTTAGAAGAAATGAAATCCTTATACCTATTAAGGATTAACAACAAGAATCATTATGTAAAATAATTACAATTTGGAGTGCGGAATGAATATTCCTCTGATTATCAATGTGCTGGTTTTCGTAGCACTTTTAATACTGTTAGCAAAACTCGGATCGAATGGTTGGAGCCTGTCCAAAAAAGTTTTACTGGGTCTCGTATTCGGTGTTGCTTATGGTGTCGGACTTCACCTCGTGTATGGTTCCAGTCACCAAACGGTAAAAGACTCCATTCTTTGGTTTAATATCGTCGGTAATGGTTACGTTCAACTGTTACAAATGGTGATTATGCCTCTGGTGTTCGCCTCTATTCTGAGTGCGGTCGCTCGACTTCATAAGGCATCTTCTTTAGGGAAAATTAGCTTTTTAACTATTGGCACATTGCTGTTTACCACAGCCATTGCGGCTTTAGTGGGTATTTTGATCGCAAACCTGTTCGGCTTAACGGCTGAAGGTCTGGTTCAAGGTCAATCTGAAACTGCACGCCTAGCGGCCATTGAAACAAATTATATTGGTAAAGTCTCAGATTTAACGGTTCCTCAGTTAATCCTGTCCTTTATCCCGAAAAACCCGTTTGCGGATTTAACTGGTGCAAGCCCAACATCTATCATTAGTGTAGTTATTTTTGCTGCCTTCTTAGGAGTAGCTGCGCTGCAACTGTTTAAAGATGATAAAGAGCGCGGTGAAAAAGCATTAGCGGCTATCGATGTGATGCAAGCATGGGCAATGAAACTCGTTCGCTTAGTCATGCGTTTAACCCCTTACGGTGTAATGGCGCTAATGATCAAAGTGGTCGCAAGCTCTAACTTAGCCGATATTATTAACTTAGGGACTTTCGTCGTCGCATCCTATGTCGCGTTAGCCATTATGTTTGTGGTTCACGGTATTTTAGTGGCTACAACAGGCTTAAACCCAATCAAGTTCTTTAAGAAAGCGGGCCCAGTACTGACATTTGCATTCACTAGCCGTTCGAGCGCAGCCAGTATTCCACTGAATATTGAAACGCAAACTCGCCGCTTTGGTGTGCCAGAATCTATCGCAAGCTTCTCGGCCTCTTTCGGTGCAACTATCGGTCAAAACGGTTGTGCGGGTATCTACCCTGCGATGTTAGCCGTGATGGTCGCACCAACTATGGGGATCAACCCATTTGACCCTCTGTGGATAGCAACCTTAGTCGGTATCGTGACCATCAGCTCTGCCGGTGTTGCTGGTGTGGGTGGCGGTGCAACCTTCGCCGCACTGATTGTACTGCCAGCAATGGGATTACCCGTCACGTTAGTTGCGCTGTTAATTTCAGTCGAGCCTCTGATTGATATGGGTCGCACCGCTCTGAACGTGAGTGGTTCCATGACAGCGGGTACCGTCACTAGCCAGTTAATGGGCGAAACGGACAAGTCAATCTTCAATCAAGATGACGACGGTGATTTAAAACACGTTTAATCGTCCTAATCTCCTAACACTCATTGAAACCTGCCCGTCAAACGGCAGGTTTTTTTGTGTCTGCTATTTTCTAGGCTCGATATTTCATCAAACTGCAACAGCTTGAAATTTTTACTTTATTTTGACTTTATTGGAAATATAGGTCTTTTACTCTAAAAAATATTGCCAATACGTAAAGCTGCGTAACATAATAGCGGCTGAGCAACATTTTCTTAGGCCTCCTGCCTGTGTTGCGTCTCCCGTTTCCTACGGGAACTATCAACTTCATTGTTAGATTTTTTATATGACCAATATTATTCATATACTAAAAACTGATCCTTCAGATAACCCCTGTGTCAGCTGTGGTGCTTGTTGTGCTTACTTTCGCGTCTCATTTTACTGGGCAGAAGCAGAAGCTGGCGGTGGTTCGGTGCCTCAACATTTAACAGAGCAAATCACCCCCTTTATGAGTTGTATGCAAGGTACAAACCAGAAACCGAATACCCGCTGTACTGCACTTGATGGTACCGTCGGGGAATGTGTCTCTTGCTCTATTTATGAACAGCGCCCTACGCCATGCCGAGAATTCGAACAATCGTGGCATAACGGCATCCACAATGAAGCCTGCGACCGTGCTCGCGCAGCCTATGGTTTACCTCCTCTCGAGCCTCAGCAACCGCAAATCGCGTGCTAACCGTCAATGACCCAGAGATTTTTCTGGGTTATCTTCTTGACCCTTTCACACTCCCTTCCTAAGTAAAATAATCTCATTATTTTCAATAAAATGTGTAAAGAAAGGATAAAACGTGCAGGAAATATGGAGCTTCAGTCAAAGCAAGTAAAAGCCATTGCGAGGGAAATCTAATTGATGAATTATCCTCTCATCACGTTAATGAGGAGATAAAAGATGAACAAATTAAACCAAGGTTTACTTGCTGCCGTTTTACTGTCTGTTGGCTTTGCTGCCGCAGCCGCTAATGTTGATATGAACAAATCACCACGCCATCACGGCGGAAATCATCATAATATGGTGTATAGCGTGACAGAACAAACCACCAAGCCGAATGAAACCCTGAAAAAACTGGCAAACGATACGCCTAAAATTGAAGATGGCAAACGCTACATGGTGAAGATGTCTGTCGTGGAAGTGCCTGAATTCAAGCCAGCACAACCAATGCCAATGCCGGTTCCTGCTACGGCGCCCGCAGCTAAATAATGAATGAATCAACCTAAACCATAGGCTGTGCCTGTTACACTGATAACATCAACCTTTTAGCATTGTTAGTTAAAAATCAGTATCTTAATAGACACAATAACGTTTAGGTATATCCCTAATTTTAGCCCCTAATGCCATAGGGGCTTTTTTTTAACTAAAATAACCAGCGCAATAGTGCTGTGACTATCGCCGCCGACAAAACAATCACAATAAATGGCTTACGGTACCAAGTCAGGATACCTGCCACCACTACCCCAATTATTTTCGGTAAATCCGATAATTCATTACCTGAAAAGAGCGTTGAGGTCATCGCGACTGAAAATAAAATCACAATGGCAGCAGCCGAAAACAGAGCTTTATTTTGCTCTGTTAAATTGACCCGCCCTTTTAGCAATGCGCCGGATGCCCGCATTAAGTACGTCCCAACTGCTAAAATGAAAATTCCACTGACGATTAACCAAGGATGTTCCATCATCATCATTTCCTTATATAGATAACTAAACTCAACAAAGCCAGTAAAACGGGGATCCCCGCAGGTAATACCGGTGTTGTTACCATAGCAATCACAGCCCCGACTATCGCAGCGAGTCTTAAGCGCCTATCTTTCAACGCAGGTAAACTCAGCGCTAAGATAATGGCGGGAAACATGGCATCCATTCCTAGTGCGTGAGTATCTTGAATAAAGCTTCCCAAAATTTCACCGATGACCACACCAACAGGCCAACAGATTAAAATCCCTAGTCCGCACAGCCAAAATGCGGCGTTTTTTTCTCGTTCGCTGTCTTGCGCCAAGCCAAAAATCACACTTTCATCATTCATAATGTGATATCCCAGCAAAGATTTGGCGCCCTTTCCTGCTAATTCACTAACGGCAAAACTAAATGGAATATGGCGCGAGTTGACTAATAGCCCGGCTAAGGCGGCAGACAGCGGGCTTCCCCCTGAAAATACCACACCAATAAACAAAAACTCGGATGCACCCGCTAATACAAAAATGGATAGCATTAACGGAACCCACCAATCAAAACCTTGTGAATGGGCTAATGCACCGTAGGAAATCCCCACAATTAAGTCTGCAATACACACCAGTGCAATATTTTTCACTGTGCTATTATGGAGAATAGAAAATTGAAATGTAGATGTCTGCATAGAACGACAGTTCGATATAAAAAACAATCGTTCATTATGTCGATACTCTAGGCTAAGTGCAATCAAATAGGATGTTAAAGTTGACCTTATTCACGCCCCCTATCGAATTAATCTCAAAATCATTGGCTTGTGAAAGGCAAAAAAGTGGGCTTTCTCTCTCTGAACTTGCTCGTAAAGCGGGAATAGCCAAATCTACACTATCCCAATTAGAGGCGGGTAGCGGCAATCCCAGCATTGAAACCCTATGGGCATTATGTGTTGCTCTGGATATTCCTTTTTCCCGTTTAATTGAAGAAAAACGTGCGGCAGTGAGTGTGATCCGCCATGGCGAAGGTACCCCAGTAAGCGCTGAGCACGCCAACTATTTGGCCTATTTACTCTCTTCTGCTCCTCCTAATTCTCAACGGGATATTTATACGGTTGTTGCACAGCCAGGTCGAGATCGCGTTTCAGAACCCCATATGCATGATGTCACTGAGCATATTATTTTGATGTCTGGCAGAGCATTAGTTGGGCCACTCGACAACCCTGTTGAGCTCAATGTCGGTGACTATATTCACTATCGAGGTGATGAACCCCACATTATGCGCGCGCTTGAACCCAACACCATGGCAGTCATGGTGATTGATAAACAGAATTAATTAGCCCAATAAGCTGGAGGATTTGCTGTGAATTACTATCAAGAAATAACAAACAAAGTCACCTTATTGCTGGATGAAAACTCCGTTCATAATATGAATGAAATGCTAATGCAGCTTTCTCATGATGATAAACTTACCCAAGAACAACGTTTCGAGCTGCAACAACGTCTTAGAGACGCTATTTTTGTTCACCATAATTCGTAATAAAAATTCCCAATTAACGTTTAATTAAATGGGATTTGGCGGTTCATATCTCGATTTAAAATATAGAAGAAAAGCCTGAGCAATCTATTTATTACTCAGGCTTGATTTAATCATTCATTATAACTACGTGAAACTTAATCAGCTTATTTCCTGCATTAAAACTTATTCTTTTATTAAAACTTATCTTGCTGCAAATAAGACCACGCATATTGCGCATACAGTTCTGCGCCTGATGCCATCACATCTTCATCAATGTTAAAACAGCCGTGGTGATGCGCCCATTGAGTATCTTTTTCTGGGTTACCTGAACCTAATAATGCAAAACAACCCGGAATGTTTTCCATATAAAAGCTGAAATCTTCCCCGCCTGGTGTGGGTCTTTCTGCCATTAATGCATTTTCACCAAACGCTTCACTGATCACCGACTGTGCCAATAATGCACTGCGCTCTTCGTTAATCACGGGCAGCGTACCATAGATATAATCCACTTCAGCGGTGGCGCCGTACATTGCGGCAGTATGTTCGGCATAACGACGGATCGCCGCTTCAATGCGAGTACGGGTTTCAATGTCAAAGCAACGTACCGTTCCATCCAGTACCGCATTTTCTGCAATCACGTTAAATCGGGTGCCCACGTCCATTTTTCCGATAGTCACAACGGCTGAGTCTAGCGAAGAAGTTTCACGAGAAACCACCGCTTGCAAATTCATCACAAATGATGAGGCAACGATTGCAGCATCAACGGTCGCTTCCGGCATCGAACCGTGTCCACCGCGCCCTTTAAATTTCACGACCAATAAGTCCGCAGAAGCGAATGTCCCGCCGACATTACACGATATTTTTCCTGAAGGCGTCGTAGACCAAATATGCATACCAAACACGTTGTCAACATTATCCACTGCGCCTTGTTTTACCATCGCTTTAGCGCCCTGCGCTATTTCTTCAGCCGGTTGAAAAATCAGGCGAATATTTCCTTTCAACTCATCGCGCACTTCATATAACGCTTTGGCTGCGGTTAATAACATCGCGGTATGTGCATCATGCCCACACGCGTGCATCTTCCCTTTATTTGTCGATTTATACTCAAGGGAATCATTCAATTCCTGAACGGGCAATGCATCGATATCCGCACGTAAGGCGACCGTCTTTCCGGGTTTACCGCCTTTAATGTCCGCAATAATTCCGGTAGGTTCAGTGAGGCGATACTCAATACCAATTTTTGCCAATTCTTCAGCAATACGCTTCGTGGTTCTCACTTCTTCAAAAGGCAATTCTGGATGTGAGTGAAGATCACGACGAAAAGCAATCATCTCTTCAGTGTGTTTTTTAATGGATGCAGTGATGCTGTTATTGACCATTTTTCTGTCCTTTTTCTATTCTTTTCGCTTTCTTAAACTATTATTTTTCAGCGTGTTAAATTCTAATATTCTATTTATCGTTATGCAGCAACAGGCACAATGTAGGCGACCATAATCCCCGCTAATACCACGGAAACCATCGTGACAGAGATAAAACCACCAACTAGCATTGGTCCTAACATATGGCTAGTTAAAATCTGACGTTCTTTTTCATCTTTGGTCAGTGCATTAATGGCTTCATTGGTAATGATATAATCCGCAGGGAAACCATACAGTGCCGTCAATGAGACCGCGAAAGCCATCTCCTTTGATACACCTAGAATTTTTCCAACAATCCAAGACGCGATAAACATGCCGATGACCGCTGCCACGATCAATACCACCATTGGGTAGACCAATCTCAACAACATATCTGGTGTTGCATGATTTAACGTATCAAAGATAAATAGCATTAATGCCATGATAGCAAAGCCAAACCCGTTCGCTTTCTGCAATGGCTGCCTTTCTAAAAATCCCATTGACGAGGCAATAACACCAAATAACAAGCACAAAACAAACGGACTGATGCTGACATAAGGCGCGGCAACGGTAGAAACTAAATAGGCGAGATACCCCACCACCACTAAGCGTAAAAATTGGAAATAACTGGTGTTATAGTGACTCGGAATTCGCTTGAACATGCGAGGCATCGCACTTTCAGATGCCAGTGTTTTGACTTCCACATCATCCGCACCGTCAACAGCCAATGACTCTTTCCATGTACCACTGCGATATTGCTCAAGCACGCGGCGACCTTCACGCTTCAACATAATGGCCGTTAGCGGATAACCGGCAAAACCTTGCATCACATAAATTAAGATGGCAAATACCGAAAGATCCACCAGCCCAGCTTCCGCCGCACCTTTTGACATAATTAATGAAGAGACAATGCCACCGACTAATGGCGGGATTGCCACTAATACTGTATTTAAATCAAATAGCGCTAAACCGACCCCGTAAATAAAGACTATGATCCCCAAAATACCGGATAACGAAATTAAGATGGTCTTCCATTGGTGTAAAAGTTCTTTCAATGAGAGCAATGTACCCATATTGGTAATGAGTAAATACATCAGCATCACAGCGACAACTTTTGGTATTCCCGCAACACTCACAATATCTTTAGGAAAGAATGTCCAATAACCTAAAAGGAATAATACCGCGCAAACAAACACCGATGGGATCCACGCTTTTGTTCGTACTGCAATGGCATCCCCGATGTACAGTATCCCGACAATTAATAACAGAGCTAACATTTGTGACATAAGTTTTTCCCCGCATTTATTATTTTTATTTATTTCTGTTTTGGTTATTTAATCTATTAATTTTGATATGTCAGATTTATTCTTTCAAAATAGAGAACAAAATAAAGCCAAATAGCACATATCCATCCAAGCCATTACATTTAAACAACAATTTCATCATAACATTGAATAAATAGATGTATAGATTAAGTTACAGTGTAAGATTGAAAATACACTAGCAAAAAATCGTAGATTAAAAAGTCATATATGAGGGGAGAGAATGAAAATACAGAACGATTGTTTCGTATTCAGAACCGTTTTTAATAGGATATGTTTTATGCGTTATATTTGATGATAATTCATACTTTTTCAGTGTAGGGGAAACGATAAATTTATAATCTATTGCCCTGCTATATATTTTTATGCTTTCACAATTTTGATGCAGTTATATCATGATAAAAACGGCTCATTATCATAGTTAGTAATATATTCTGCTTTATTTCACGATCCTCTTTTTTTGCTCAAAATAGAAACAAAAATCGCCTATTCACATCCACAAATAGGCGATTAATCGTACGAAAATAATAGATGGGAAATAGATACTTAATTAAAGCCCATTATCCTTGAGAGAGCATGTTATGGCACAACATACCGAGTAAGGTAAATAATAAAGCGCCGAGAACATGAATTGCGATCGTGCTAAATGCCACCGCCAACTTTCCTTCTTGCAACATCACCAACACTTCCAGAGAAAATGTTGAAAACGTGGTGAATGCGCCACAAAAGCCCGTGACAATAAACAATTTATAGGCGGGATTAATATTCGCGCTCGCAAAGTAAGAGACAGCAAAACCAATGATAAAACCGCCAACTAAATTGACGAAAACAGTACCAAATGGAATGTGAGGGTGCAGGTTATTCAGCTTTAAGCCAATCAACCATCTTAACCAGCCACCTAAAACGGAACCTAAAGCAATAGAAATGAGGGATGCGTACATTGCCACTTTCCTTACAAGTTAGATGGGAATAAATGCAAGGAAAAGCTCCTGCAGACATTTATGCCCTAAATTCGGGCACATAACCTACGTGCCCATTCAAATGAAAAGGTTTACGTAGGCATCATCAGTCCACATCAAGGACGGTTAAACTAGGAGGAATGCCATCTCCTAACGAGACGTTGATTAAAATAATAAGGCAACTATTTTCTTCATGCAAATCTAATTTGCCAAGCCTATTCCAGATAACCCGGTGTCTATTTACCCTAAATTGGCGCATAATATCCGTAATATCGATAATAGAATTAGATGGATTAGGTCAGATATGGAAACAAAACAGCCCTTATTACAACTTAAGAATATCGGTTTTCAGGTTGGACAGAAGATAATTTTAGATAATGTGCAAATTGACCTATACCCAGGTGAATTTAAATTGATCACGGGTCCTTCTGGTTGTGGGAAAAGTACATTATTAAAAATTGTCTCTTCACTCATCCCACCAAGTTGCGGTGAAATTCTGTTTGCTGGCGAAAATATCAATACTATTGCGCCAGAGAAATATCGTCAACAAGTCTCCTATTGCACTCAAACGCCTGCACTTTTTGGCAATACCGTGTATGACAATCTCTTTTTTCCTTATCAAATACGCAATCAGCCATTTGATAAACAAAAAATTCTCGATGATTTAAGCTATTTTTCACTGCCGGATACCATCCTAGAAAAAGGCATTAATGAGCTTTCAGGCGGAGAAAAACAGCGGGTCTCATTGATCCGTAATTTACAATTCTTGCCGCAAATTTTATTACTGGATGAAATCACTAGTGCCTTAGATGAACAAAATAAAATCAAAGTGAATGAGCTTATTCATCAATTAGCGGTCAAGAATAATATTGCCGTCCTCTGGGTGACTCATGATCAAGATGAAATTGGTCATGCTGACGATATTATTACCCTCCCCGTACACCATAGCGAAAAATAGGAATTAATCGTGCATCAACCTACTATTTCCAATGAGTCGCTCGCATTTTCGATTATGTTAGTCTTAGTGGCTATTTTTATTAGCCATAAAGAGAAGCTCTCTCTTGAAAAAGATATTATTTGGAGTACGTGCCGTGCCATTGTTCAACTATTAATTGCCGGTTATATCCTCAAATATATTTTCCACGTTGACCATAAAGCACTCACTGTTTTATTAGTGTTATTTATCTGCTTTAACGCCGCTTGGAATGCGAAAAAACGCAGTAAATACCTCGATAAATTATTTCCAACCGCGTTAATTGCGATTACTTCAGGCACATTTTTGACATTGTTGGTATTAATTCTCACTGAAGCCATCGCGTTTACCCCAATGCAAGTTATTCCAATTACAGGGATGATTGCTGGGAACGCCATGATTGCCGTCGGACTTTGCTTCAATAACTTAGGACAGCGCTTTAATAGTCAACAACAGCAAATTCAAGAAATGCTTAGCTTGGGCGCCACACCTAAAATTGCTTCTGCCTCGATTATTCGCGAAAGTATTCGCGCATCATTAATCCCTACGGTGGATTCTGCCAAGACGGTTGGGATCGTGAGTTTACCTGGTATGATGTCAGGGCTCATTTTTGCGGGAGTCGACCCTTTACAGGCAGTTAAATACCAAATTATGGTGACATTTATGCTGTTAGCGACAGCAAGTTTATCCACAATTTTGGCTGGGTATTTAACCTACGTGAAGTTTTATAATCAACGCCATCAATTGCGTTTAGATGCTTTAAATAAAAACATTAAATAAAAAAATTAAACAGACCAAATCAGGCTTAACATTTCTGCCTTAAGCCTGATTTAATTTATTTTGTTTTTCCGACCATGACAGGCATCACCTCAATAAGCTGAGGCTGGCTTTCTCCCGATTCTATCAAGGTAAAAATTTGTTCTAGCATAGCGGGAACATCCTGTTTAACCATCTCGATATCATTCCCAAGTAATGCAACAAACGGATCCCAGTCAAAACACCCCATCGGCGGCTGATGCGCGCCTGTGTGCCCCTCTTTCATTAACCACCTCATCACCCCTTCTAATGAGATAGTCGAGTTGACGAATAGCCCACAAAGTTCAATATATTGAGGGTCTTGTGGTGTTTCTTTTTGTAAAAATGAGTGCTGCGAAGAATATGTCGAGAGTGCCCGTTCGGCTTTTTCTGGCGCATAACCACAAGTCAAAATATGGTGTTGAGGAACCTCTATATTCAAGGAATTATGAGCATCGATAAATCCCCGAATTCGCTCTCGAGTGTTATGCTCCTCTTCTCGTCCTCCCACAAACACCAGTGATTCTGACGATGCGGCTCGTTGCTGCCTTTTGCGCAAAATATTGAGCGTTAACTGCTTTGCACCATGATAATTATCGGAAATCACCGAAGGTGCCAATGTGCCAGGTAAGTCTAAATTGAGTGTCGGTACACCTGATGCGTGGCAGATTTGCGTAATTTTATCAGGATCAGTTGCCCCCGTTGAAATCAACCAATCCACTTGATATGAGAGCATTGCCTTTGCGGCCTCTAACTCTAATTGAGGATCACGGCGTGTACAGGTAATGATAGGAAATAGCCCACGTTCACGCGCCATCTCCTCGAAATGCTCCACAACCGACCCAAAATAACGGTTATCGTATTTAGGAACCAACATCCCAATAATTTTGGATTTATTACTGCGTAATAGACTCGCTTGCTTATTCACCGAATAGTTTTGCTCCTGCGCTATTCGCATAATTTTTTCAGCTAATTGGGCACTAATACGTCTTTTTTGCCAATTTCCATTCAATACAGCGCTAACGGCACTGGCTGAAACCCCTGCCAATTCTGCAAGGTCATAGATCGTGGTTTTCTTGTTTTGTCTGATCTTGCTCACAAATTTATGCCTCCATTTTTTCCTAGCTTGACACCAAAGCGTAAAAGTCGCAATACTGCTCCATCGATTGAGCGACATCGAAATTAACCTAGAATCGAGTTGATATGGCGATTTGCCTGCATTCTCACTCACTGAATACACTCTGCCAAATCCCCTCGTAACTTATTAAAATTACATTAATTTCTAATACTCAGTTTGACTTACCTATTGATTAACTAACTTATCCGGAGTGAACATCATGGCTATCTCATTAGAAAACAAAGTTGCCGCCATCACAGGTGCGGCTTCTGGTATTGGACTTGAGTGCGCACGTACCCTACTCAAAGCTGGCGCGAAAGTTGTTTTAATTGACCGTGCCGAAGACCGATTAAATCAGTTAGTTGCCGAACTAGGCGGTAATGCAATTCCACTGGTTGTTGATTTAATGAAGCCAGAACAAGTGGATGGCATGTTAGATGCTATTTTAGCCAAAGCGGGTCGCTTAGATATTTTCCACGCTAACGCCGGTGCTTATATCGGTGGCCCAGTCGCAGAAGGCGACCCAGATGTTTGGGATAAAGTATTAAACCTCAACATCAATGCCGCATTTCGCAGCGTGCGCGCCGTTCTCCCACACTTTATTGAGCAAAAATCAGGGGATGTCCTGTTTACTAGTTCAATCGCAGGGATGGTGCCCGTGATTTGGGAACCTATCTACACCGCATCTAAATTTGCAGTTCAAGCGTTTGTCCATTCAACTCGCCGCCAAGTGTCTCAATACGGTGTTCGCGTTGGTGCTGTATTACCAGGCCCTGTTGTCACTGCATTACTGGATGACTGGCCAAAAGAAAAAATGGAAGAAGCATTAGCTAATGGCAGCTTAATGCAACCTATCGAAGTCGCTGAAGCGGTTCTATTTATGTTAACTCGTCCAAGAAATATCACCATCCGTGATCTTGTGATCCTACCAAACAGCGTTGACCTTTAATTTTTACCGATAACCATAAAGATTGTGGGAGGACATATGAACAGCCCTACGCAAAGTAAAAATGACGACGTCGTCATTGGTATTGATGTCGGTACAGGCAGCGCGCGTGCAGGTATTTTTGATCTGCGTGGCAACATGCTTGCGTCTGTTAAACACGATATTACGCTCTATCGTGATGGTGCCAATTTCGCAGAGCAATCAAGTAACGAAATCTGGAATGCCGTTTGTTATTGTGTGAAACATGCAATGGCAGATGCCAAAATTGATGCAAAACGTGTCGCAGGAATTGGTTTTGATGCGACCTGCTCTCTGGTTGTTTTAGATAAAAACCAGCAACCTATTTCCGTCAGTCCAAGTGAAGATCCTGAACGCAATATTATTGTTTGGATGGATCACCGCGCCACGGAACAAGCTGAGCGCATCAATAGCCTAAAACACCCAGTATTGAATTATGTTGGGGGTAAGATTTCCCCTGAAATGGAAACCCCAAAAATTCTTTGGCTAAAAGAAAATCGTCGCCAAACTTATGATAGTGCGTGGCAATTTTTTGATTTAGCAGACTTCCTAACGTGGAAATCAACGGGTTCTTTAGCTCGTTCTACTTGTACAGTAACCTGTAAATGGACTTACTTGGCACATGAAAAGCGCTGGGACGCTGACTATTTTCGCCAAATTGGTCTCGCAGAGTTAGCAGACGAAAACTTTGCTCGCATTGGTCAGGAAATTGTCGAACCAGGCACACCAAATGGAAGCGGCTTAACCGCCCAAGCTGCTGAACAAATGGGATTGTTAGTTGGGACACCAGTTGCCGCAGGGATGATTGATGCTCATGCTGGTGGAATTGGCACAGTTGGGGTCAATGGTGATGCAACTGCAAATATGGCGTATGTTTTTGGTACCTCTTCCTGCACGATGACCACCACCCAAGAACCCGTGTTTATCCCTGGTGTTTGGGGCCCCTATTATTCAGCAATGGTACCGGGTATGTGGCTCAACGAAGGTGGACAAAGTGCTGCTGGTGCGGCAATTGACCAACTACTTTCTTTACATCCGATGGCTGCACAAGCCAAAGTGATGGCAAAAGAGCAAGGCAAATCATTACCCGTTATGCTGGCGGATAAAGTATTAGAAAAATCAGGTACCCCATCTCAAGCAGTTGAATTAGCTAAAGGTATTCATATTGTTCCTGAGTTTTTAGGCAATAGAGCTCCTTTCGCCGATCCCCACGCGAAAGCCATCATTGCGGGCTTAACCATGGATAACAGCTTTGATAACTTACTTGCATTCTATACCGCCGGTGTTTGCAGTATTGGCTATGGATTACGACAAATCATTGATGCTCAGGCACAATCAGGTGCTGTTATCCAAAATATCGCTATCAGTGGTGGCGCCGGTCAGCACCCGCTGATCCGTCAACTCCTAGCTGATACCTGTGGTGTTCCGGTGATTTCAACTCAAGCGGATGAACCTGTATTATTGGGCTCTGCTATTTTGGGAGCCGTCGCCGGAGATGTTTGCGAGAATGTCGCACAAGCAATGGCTCAATTTGCAAATATTGATTTAACGTATCAACCTAATGAGCAATTTAAATTACATCATCAAACTCGATTTACTTCTTTCCAGCATTTACAACAATGTGCGAGAGAACTAAAAGGTTAATTGGCTAATTTAAATAGCCAACCAAAGGGATAAGTTTTATTTATCCCTTTTTATTATCTTTAATAAAAAATTAAATAACATTAAAACAATGAGCAAATAAGTAATTAACATTTAATTTTAGAAATTAATAATAATAATTATTATAATTAAAATAAAAAATAATATAAATAATCATTAGATACATATGAAATAGACGTACTAACACATGATATAGAACATCGAAAACATGCTCCTTACACGCAGAAAACAAGGGAAAGCTAAGATTTACCAGAGAGATCATCTGATGAGATATTTATTTTCATATTTTTTAATATGATAGAATTTCATTAATAATAATAGGGGTTAAATTATGACTTTCACCCTTCAATATTCTTTCCAAGAAATAAATTGCTAACATAATGATATAATAGAAAATACAATTTTAGGGTTAATTTAAAAACCAAAAACTAAAATTATCCGACTAATTTTGATAAAAGATTTATAGTAACTTGTGTACTATTCAAAAAAACAAAAATAGGACCCATCATGACAAATACACAACTACTGTTGCTGGCAACCAACAACATCAAAGATAATACCGAACTCAGCCATTCTCAAGAGTCCTATGTTTACCAATTTTACTATGAAAACGTCGCCGATAAATTCTCAACAATTAAAGAATTTATGCATGAATTCATTACATTAACTAAACCCGCCTTAGAAAGTGAAGCGGATTTTCACGCATTAAGCTCACGCATCTATGCCGCCATTGAAGAGTACTTAGGGATAGCCCAGGTTCGTTATATCCAGCGTCAAAAATTACTGCTGAAGTAACTCCTTCGAACAAAAACAGACCTCAAATGGAGGTCTGTTGGTTATCCCATTAACTTACTGTTCTTGCAGCTCAAGTTCTGCAATCACTGGCAAATGGTCACTGACTTTTGACCATTGAAAATCTTTACTATCTGTTGGAATTGTCATGGTTTTCACATCCCATACCTGACCTTTATAGGTAAAAATATGGTCGATGTCTATGGCTGGGTTAACAGCAGGCCATGTGCGATAATTTACCCCTTTTTTCTCAACAGGATCCCAAAAATAGCTAATTTCCTGAATAGGTTGCTCTTTAGCGGTTGAGTTGAAATCTCCTGCGAGAATTTTTATAGAGGCGGCAATATTATCAAAGCCTGTCTCTGTATCACCAATCGTCGCATCTAGAATATGGCGAACTTGGTCAATGCGGATGGTAGGATCTTTCTGCCAGTCTAAGTGAGTTCCCATGATAATTATGGGGGAATCAAAGCCAGGCTTTGTAATTTGTGATAATAACACCACCCGTTGCTCTGCTCCGCCAGATGGTAAATTCACGACTTGGGATTTCTCAATTTTATATTTTGATAAAATTCCTACGCCATATTCACCACCATCAAAATCAAGTGCCTTACCAAATGCAAAATCCATTTTGTTCGCTTTGGCAATTTCCTCTAATTGGTTCACTTTCTTACTGCGCGCAGTTTTATTATCAATTTCAGTTAAGACAATAACATCCGCATCAATCTTAGCGATCGCTTTACTCAATTCATCTAAATTAGCGACATCAGCAGCTAGCTCATTTTTACCAATATTATAAGTAGCAACTTTGATCGTTGGTTTATTCGCAGAATACACCTTATTCGGCGTTCCGCCATTTTGCACCATTAAAACTTCAGAACCTGTTGTTGCGGCTGTCGCGCCACACGAAACTAAAATAGCGGCAGATACGAGTGTTTTTATTGATTTCATAATGTACTTATCCCCTGAGTAATAACGATATTCAAGTTAAACAAAGAATCTATCTCCGCATAAAATCCGAACATGCACGATAGATATAATGAGGAAATTAGCACAGAAAGATAAATAAACAGTGACCTCTACGGCATTCTTATTTCGAGATTAAAAATAACTTTTAACCTTTACGTGATTCTGTGACCGGAAACACAATGTAGTGCAACAAATACGGTGATTTCTAGCCACTTTGCCTTGCCTCAAATTTATAAGGGAAGACAATTTCATCCTGAACATCGGCAAAGCTTTCTTCAGTATCCCCTAACCATTTTAAGAGTTTTTTCGCGGTATCCCGCGCCATTTTACTGTAATCAATGCGCACAGATGTTAACGATGGATGAATATGATCGCAATTTTCCGACCCTTCAACGCACACCACAGCCAGCATCTTTGGAATTTTGATTAGCCGCCGCTGACACTCAAACATGACCCCTAAGGCTATCATTTCATGGCTACAAATCACGGCCTCTAATTCTGGTTGACGGGTCAACATTTCGCTAATCGCCTGCCGACCAAAGTCCATGGTCGCCACATAAGGCGTCGTAATGCTTTGCTCAGCACTTAAGTTATGCTTTAACAGAGTGTTATTCCAGCCACTCAGTTGCTGCCCCTGCATTTTGCTATCCATCTGAGCACCAATATAACCAATACGCTGATGGCCTTTTTGCAATAAATAATGCGTTAGGAAACTGACGGCTTCCCCTAAATTATTTTTTATATTGAGTGTAAAACGATGAGCAGGATCCCCTGTCACATTAATAACGGGGATCGGCAAATTATTCAGAGTCCCCAAAGCACTTTCAGAATTCATTGCGCCAAAAATCACCAATGCAGCTGGACTACTTTGCAATAGAGTGAGTAGCACCTCAGACTCTTTTTTATGCTGATAATCGTGACTACCAATCACCACTTGATAATTATTTTTGTTCAAGACTTCTTGTAAAGCTTGCAGAAAAACTGAACTTGCATTGTCTCGTAATGAGGGGATCAACACTGCAATTGTGCGGCTTTGACCTGATGCCAAAATGCCCGCTGCGGAGTTGGGAATATAGCCAAGCTCCTCAACAGCTTCATTGATTTTCTCCCTCAATTTATCCGAGACTAACTCCGGTGTCCGCAAGGCGCGCGATACCGTCATTGAGCCGACCCCCGCATATTTTGCGACGTCTTGTAATGTGACTCTGCCTGTATTCTTTCTTTTTCGGGTTTTCTGCATGAAATTACTTTGTTTCGTCTAAACTTATTATTCAACGACGATAACTTATCACAGCTCCGATTTGTTAATTAACTGCCAAATGCACTAAAAATGATTTTATTAACGATATTTAGCCAAAATGATAGCGCTATCACGAAAATGAATAATTCAGCTAGATAGCGCTACCATAGATCACTACTATTCATTCCATTACTAAAACATCTAATAAAATTTCTTTTTTACCAGGAGCCAAGCCAATGCTAACTACGTTATTAACCCCAAATGTGGTTCAGGTGGTTGACAGCGCCAATGACTGGCGTGATGCGATAAAAATCGCCTGTAATCCCTTAATTAATAATAAGTTCATCGAACCTCGCTATATTGATGCCATCATTCAATCCCACGAAAAAATCGGCCCTTACTATGTATTAGGTCCTGGCATTGCAATGCCACATGCCCGCCCTGAAGACGGAGTTAACCAGTTATCTCTCGGTTTAACGGTCATCAAACAAGGGGTTGAGTTTGGTTCAGAAGGTAACGATCCAATTAAGTTATTGATTGTTCTTGCAGCAACAGACAGCAACAGCCACATAGGCGCGATTGCAAAACTGGCTGAACTTTTTGATAACCAAGAAGATATTGATAGCATCATGCAATCAGAAAACGTAGATGACATCCTTAATATCATCGCTAAATATGAATAATTGAGTCATAGGTAAATATTATGAAAATCACTGTTGTTTGTGGAAATGGTTTAGGTACAAGTCTGATGATGGAAATGAGCATCAAGACAATTTTAAAAGATCTGCAAGTTGCGGCTGATGTTGACCACGTTGACTTAGGCTCTGCAAAAGGCACTGTGAGTGATATTTTTGTCGGTACCACCGATATCGCGGAGCAATTAGTTGCTCAACAAGTTGGCGGCGAAATTGTTGCTCTGGAAAATATGATTGATAAAGTCGCGATGAAAGAACGTCTGAGCGTGGCTTTACAGAAACTCGGCGCGATGTAACCGGAGGCTTCATGGAATTCTTTCGTTTTCTGATGCAAGATGTGCTTTCTGAACCGGCGGTGCTCGTTGGTCTGATTGCACTTATCGGTCTGATTGCCCAAAAGAAACCTGTCACTGAATGCATTAAAGGCACCATCAAAACTATCATGGGTTTTGTGATTTTAGGTGCCGGTGCAGGGTTAGTTGTCAGTTCTTTAGGTGATTTTTCCGCAATTTTCCAACACGCATTTGGTATCAATGGTGTCGTGCCGAACAACGAAGCGATTGTGTCTATTGCACAAAAAAGCTTCGGTCGTGAAATGGCAATGATCATGTTCTTTGCGATGTTAATCAATATATTGATTGCTCGCCTGACCCCATGGAAATTTATCTTCCTGACAGGTCACCATACTTTATTCATGTCTATGATGATTGCGGTTATCTTAGCGACCGCAGGTATGGAAGGAACCATGCTCGTTGCTGTTGGTTCACTGATAGTGGGTTTCTGTATGGTGTTCTTCCCTGCGATCGCACACCCGTACATGAAAAAAGTCACTGGTTCTGATGATGTGGCAATTGGTCACTTCTCCACTATTTCTTATGTGTTAGCGGGTTTTATCGGTAGCAAATTTGGTAATAAAGAACATTCTACTGAAGATATGAATGTGCCAAAAAGCTTACTGTTTCTGCGTGATACGCCAGTAGCGATTTCGTTCACTATGTTCATTATCTTTATCATTACTTGTTTGTTTGCAGGCAGTGATTTTGTTCGTGAAGTGAGCGGTGGTAAAAACTGGTTCATGTTCTCGTTGATGCAATCCATTACTTTCGCAGCGGGTGTTTACATCATTCTGCAAGGTGTGCGCATGGTTATTGCCGAAATCGTTCCTGCATTTAAAGGGATCTCTGACAAACTGGTGCCAAATGCAAAACCTGCATTAGACTGCCCAGTGGTCTTCCCTTACGCGCCGAATGCGGTATTAGTTGGCTTCTTAAGCAGCTTTGCAGCGGGTGTATTAGGCATGTTTGTTCTGTATGCGCTGAACATGACGGTCATTATTCCGGGTGTTGTACCACACTTCTTCGTGGGTGCGGCGGCTGGGGTATTCGGTAACGCAACGGGTGGACGCCGTGGTGCAATCCTTGGTGCCTTTGCTCAAGGTCTGTTAATTACCTTCTTACCGGTATTCTTACTGCCTGTCCTCGGCGACATCGGTATTGCAAATACGACCTTTAGTGATGCTGACTTCGGCGCTATCGGAATTTTATTAGGTATTATTGTTCGATAATCCTTCAACCCTCTGAGCTTATACTCAGAGGGTTTTCCTTCGTTCTGCACTGCCTAACTTACTTTCCCAGCCAAGCACCATCCTTAAATAAGAAATCCTGCAATAAAAGTAAATCATCTGGCGTAACGTGGATCACCCCTTCTCCCGGGATATCAATTTCTGCAATCATAAACAGTGCCAATGTCGTCAAAGATGGCAAAATAACAATGAGCCAATTTTTACCTTTTGTTCCCCGAATGTTATAGCCTATCAAGACATTCGAGCAGACAGCGAAAAATATCAGTAAGAACCAAGCTGCATTCGGGATTTGATGTCGCCAGCTCGCCATAGTTTTTTGTTGAGAAACATATAAATCACCAAATGCCGATAAAACCGAAGAGACCACAGGGTTCGGCGATTCTTGAGCCTGCTTCACACCAATTTCCCAAAGTTGCCCTTGTTTAGTCAGTGATGTCATCCGCCATTGGCTGTTTTCATCACTGACTCCCGATTTAAAAAATTCGATACGCGCTTCAAGATATTGTTGAATAAGCAATGAGGCTTCCGCCCGCTCATCACCACTGAGTAATTGTGCTCGCTGATAGGCATTACCAATCGCAATCGCTTCGTTTTCTTCTGTTTGTTGGCGGTTGTTATAACCATTGATAGAAATCGATAATACAAAGCCAATCAACAGACCCAATAGCGACAAAATCGCCCCTAAAATAATTTTCGCCTCATCATCCGCCAGTTCTTCATGAGCACTGCGGCGTTTAAAAATATATTTCCCAATATAAGCAGAAATAATTAATAAAACGAAGGTGATAATAAATAACAGAATAGAATCAATGGGCGTATCGTTAATTAACTCAGAGAGGTTAAACATGCGTGGCACCAGAAAAATTTATTTGCCGATATATAACACGATCAAATGCGTAATATCTATGTAAATTACCTTTTTGGTGGGTATTTTAGTAATAAGCTTCAGGGCTGTTATCCAATAACGATAACCCTAGTTAAAATAGCATCAATAAATGAATAGTTTCAGAATGTAAGCATTCAATTTAACTTAATGAAAAATATCGCCATATTTTATTTATAGTGAATATGGCGATTTGCAGTATCAGAAGTAGACAGTATTAGAACTAAATTGAATTATAGCTAAGTCGGATTAGCGTTCTTCGTCTCGCAGGGTCAGTACTTCATAACCATCTTTAGTGACCAAAATGGTATGTTCCGACTGCGCTGAAAGCTTTTTATCTCGCGTCACGACCGTCCAACCATCCTTTTTGGTTTTTATTTTCATGCCACCTTGGTTTATCATCGGCTCAATGGTGAATGTCATCCCTTCCTTTAGAACTACACCGCGTCCACGGGTTCCATAATGTAATACTTGCGGGTCTTCATGCATTTTTCGACCAATGCCGTGCCCGCAATATTCGCGAACGACGCTATAACCGTTTGATTCCGCATGATGTTGGATAGCAGAACCAATGTCACCTAACGTCGCTCCCGGTTTTACCTGCTTAATCCCTTCCCACATTGCATTATAGGTGTCTTTCACTAATTTTCGGGCAAGCGGGGAAGCCTCTGGCATCACATACATTTTACTTGAATCAGCAATAAAGCCATTTTTCTCAAGGGTAATATCCACGTTGATAATGTCTTTTGGCTTTAAAATTTCATCGATTTTTGGCACACCATGGCAAACAACTTCATTAATTGATGTATTTAGAACATATTGATAACCATATTGTCCTTTACTGGCAGGGCGCGCTTGAAGTTCATTCACAATATAGCTTTCGACTTTGTCGTTAATTTCCATCGTGGATATTCCGGGAACGATAAACTCATCCAACATTTTAAAAACGCTGGCAAGTAATCGGCCAGATTCTCGCATTAATTCTATCTCTTCAACATTTTTAATCGTGATATTGTCCATTGCGTTTCCTTTTAACTGCCGTTCACGTATTCAGCATTTCGTTAAATAACGTGCTAAAAATCCGACTTAACATAAATTATCTAATGCATATAAATTGGTATGATCATAACGTATCAATTCATCCCATTAAAGCACTCCATTATTGAAAGGCACAAAACGGCATAAAATAAATAAGTGATGATTTGTTAAGCTTCAAGGATTGTCTTAGTTACAGCTAGAGTCATTGCTGCTAGATTATTAAGTAGAAAATTTAAATTTCTTGCGTTATTAATCGGTTATTGAGACTAATTTGAGGGAGCCAATGAAAAAATATTTACTGAGTATTAGTTTAGCCGCCAATGCTGTTTTACTCATTGCACTGTTCTCTGCCGCCGTGATGCTATTTAATTTAAAAGCGAAGGTGGATAACGCAATTCAACAAGTGAAAGACGGTGAATATATTGAGTTGGCCAAAGATAATATATTACCTGACTCTTTAAAAGATCTGTCTAAGATTGATGTCACAGATAAACCTTGTGACTATTTTTATCAGAATGTGGATGTGTTTATCGAATATTTAAAAGATAACCCAGATATTGCAGGCGCAGATATTTATGCCAATCAAATTGCCGCATTAAAACGTAAAATTGAAAAAGCCCCATCCATTTTTCAAGATAAAGCCTGTGAAAAAGGGATTTCTGGGCTTAATTTTATGATTGAAACTATCTCCCCCTCTGAATAACTGAGACTAACCACCCCATTTTCATTGAGGGTGGTTTTACAAATAATACTAGCAGCACGCTAATTACTTTAGTTAACTTCCATCACTTGAATTTGCTCTAACCACTCATAGTCTCCAATGATTGGCCGCCCCTCTAGCCAACGGGATAGCATATCCAACATTAACATCACGCTAACCTGCTGTTTTTCGAATTCTGAGTGATTACGAGGTAAATAATTTACGCTCTGAGCATAACTGCCCGTTGGTGTAGATAGCGCTAGAGATAACACGCCTTCATGATAGTTACCAACCACTAAACCAATCTCACGCTGATTTAGCGACCGACTATTTTTTGCAGTTTGGACTAATGTGGCCAAATCTGAATGCTCTGCCGATTTTTCAATATTCCCTTGAGTAACAGGTACTTTTGCTGCATTCAATGTCCAATAGAGTAAACCCGCGCTGAACTGTTCGTGAGTCACAACCGAAAGCTGTTGTTGTTCAAGCGCTTCCCGTACTAACGCGCCAATACCTTCGGTTCCTTCGAAGACTTTATTATCACCAACACCCGCTTTCACGACTCGCCAAACTTGCTCCATCGCATCGCGTTGACTCGCTGGACCTGTCAATTTTAATTCAATGATTGGCATTGAAGAGCGGTAACCTAACACGCACTCTTTTGGTAATTCAAGTGGGTCAAACTGCCTTGCAAGACTACTTTCACTGCGACCAAAACTGGTTAGACGCAAACAAATTGGTGGCTCCGGCAACGTAAGCTTTTGACGTAAACGAGGAATGATCTGTTCATTAACCATGACTTTAAATTCAGAAGGGACGCCCGGTGTAAAAAAGAACCAGCAATCATTAAGATGCAGCGCAAAACCACAAGCGGTTCCCACAGGATTATCAATAAGTTCAGCATTGGCGGGTAACATGGCCTGCTTACGATTGGTGGCCGGCATTTCACGTCTTCTAGCAGTAAAATAGCTTTCCATTACCGCAATCCACTCAGGATGCTCAACAAGTGGTACGCCCGCAGCGGTTGCAGCCGCTAAGGCACTGAGATCATCACTCGTTGGGCCTAACCCACCATTAACAATAACCACATCTGCATGATGGCTACGTTCGATAAATGTTTCCACTAAGCTATCAAGAGAGTCACCGACTGTTGTACGGCTATGCAGCGGTAATCCTTGCTGGAACAAACAATCCGCTAGCCAAGCCGCATTGGTATCAACAATTTGGCCATGCAGCACTTCATCACCGGTACTTAACATTTCTACAATCAACATCCCTGCGCTCCCTTTTTGAGGCTCACCACGAAAAGCCAATTTGATCATTATTATCCTAGAGCTCAAAAAATAAAACCCCGAGAACCGTTTTACCAGCGCTCGGGGTTTTCAGCGAAATAGATAGTTATCTATTAAACTAATTCTTTCACTTCAAAATTAACTTCGCCGCTTAAGTCTGCTTCGTAATCAACGCCATCTAAGCCAAAGCCGAATAAACGTAAGAATTCTGCTTTGTAGCCTTGATAGTCAGTCAGTGCATTGATGTTGTCGTCGTTAAGCTGTTTCCAGATTTGACGACAAGTTTCTTGCACATCATCACGCAGTTCCCAGTCATCCAGACGCAGACGGTTTTTCTCGTCAGTTTCTGGTGTTTCACCGCTGAATAATTTCGTTGCGAACAGACGTTGAATTTGCTCGATGCAACCTTCATGAATGCCTTGCTCTTTCATGATTTTGAACACGATTGAGATGTAAAGAGGCATGACAGGAATTGCTGAAGACGCTTGAGTGACCACAGATTTCAGTACAGCAACGTGTGCAGAACCGCCTTTCTGTGCCATTTTTTCGTTGATAGCATGCGCTGCGCGATCTAAATCTTCTTTCGCTTTTCCTAATGTACCGTGCCAGTAGATTGGCCAAGTTAAATCAGTACCGATATAGGAGTAAGCAACAGATTGTGCATTGTCAGCCAGAACGCCCGCATCCGCTAATGCGTTCATCCACAATTCCCAATCTTGACCGCCCATCACTTTCACGGTGTCTTCGATTTCTTGCTCGTTGGCAGGTTCAACAACGGCTTCGATCAGCACGTCTTTGTTAGTATCCAGCGCAACAGATTTGTACGGTTCGCCAATTGGTTTTAATGCTGAACGTACAACTTCACCCGTTTCAGGCATTTTACGCACTGGGGAAGCCAGTGAATAAACCACTAAATCGATTTGACCTAAATCTTGTTTAATCAAGTCGATTACCGTTTGACGGCATTCATTGGAGAATGCATCACCGTTGATGCTTTTCGCATACAGACCCGCTTCTTTCGCTGCTTTGTCAAAACCAGCGGCGTTGTACCAGCCTGCGGAACCTGTTTTGCTCTCACTGCCCGGCTTTTCAAAGAAAACACCGATGGTCGCTGCACCGCTGCCAAAAGCCGCATTGATGCGAGAAGCCAGACCATAACCAGTGGATGCACCAATTACCAGAACCTTTTTCGGTCCATTTTTCAGTTCACCACGAGATTTCACATAGGCAATTTGCTCACGAACATGGGCTTCGCAGCCTGCTGGGTGAGCTGTAGTGCAGATAAAACCACGAATTTTAGGTTTGATAATCATAGTAATTTTTCTTGGTAGCTTACAATCGAACACTAATATACCTGATATTCACCTTATACTTAAGATGTATAGGCAAGAAACATAGTGAACAGACCAGTTTATTTAGGATTTTGACTCTTTTCGTGCTGTTCTACTTGAGAAAAAGCGAGCGCTTTCAACCAATCAGCAAGTAATGGTGTAGTTTTTATCGCATCTAACATCGCACGCTCATGCTTCGTTAAGCGGACAACCACAATTTCAGTTTTCATATTAGACATCACCCTCTCCTTTTTCTAAAACGCTGATATTGGCACAGTTCAAGGTGGGATAGGTCTGACTTACTTATTTTTACTTAGTCTTTCGGGATCTTGATAAAAATGGGAGAAAAATGACAAAAAACTGGATTCGCAGAACCCATTGAAAAACGATAATTATTTTTATATTCAAACGCAAAAAAGCCACCCAATGGGTGGCTTTTTCATTTCCTAACTTACTGATAAACTCAGTGAAGTTTTGTATGGTGCCCAGGGCGGGACTTGAACCCGCACAGCCTTACAGCCGAGGGATTTTAAATCCCTTGTGTCTACCGATTTCACCACCTGGGCCAAATTTTTAATACTGCTTTACTGCATATCTAGTTATTAACTTTACTAACTAACTAGTTTAAATCTTTAAAGTAAAATGGACCTATTGGTCCATTCACTGAATATGGTGCCCAGGGCGGGACTTGAACCCGCACAGCCTTACAGCCGAGGGATTTTAAATCCCTTGTGTCTACCGATTTCACCACCTGGGCTAGAATTTGGAGGCGCGTCCCGGAGTCGAACCGAGCTACACGGATTTGCAATCCGGTGCATAACCGCTTTGCTAACGCGCCTTACACCCTAGTCTTTTTCAAGATTTGGAGCGGGAAACGAGACTCGAACTCGCGACCCCGACCTTGGCAAGGTCGTGCTCTACCAACTGAGCTATTCCCGCTTAAGCTTCACTTTTCAGTTTCTGCTCTCAAACTGGCTGATTTACTTATTTATTTTCGTAAACCACGTTGCCGTTCGATGCGTTGCATTCTACTGATTTCACCTATCGAGTCAATACAATTATTGAAATAATTGGATCGTTCGCTGTTTTTTCAATCATTTCGATCACGCTTCGCTCAAATCGCCCCACGCAGCCTTTAAATATTGGAACATTGACCAGAAAGTCAGAATTGCAGCCACATATAAAAGAGCGATAGACAGATGTTCGATCAGCGGATTTGGACGCCATAATAAGCCCACCAGCGACATCATTTGCGCGGTAGTTTTGAACTTACCGATCCAAGAAACTGCCACACTGCTACGTTTACCAATTTCTGCCATCCACTCTCTGAGTGAAGAGATAATGATTTCACGAGCAATCATGGTTGCTGCAGGTAAAGTGACATACCAAACATCGTAACTTTCAGTCACTAAGACTAAAGCGGTTGCAACCATAACCTTGTCGGCAACAGGATCGAGGAAAGCACCAAATTTAGTCGTTTGCTTCCATAGACGCGCTAAAAATCCGTCGAACCAATCCGTTACAGCGGCAATCACGAAGATCAGCGCACAAGCGAAAGGTCCCCAACTGACAGGAAGATAAAATGCTAATACGAAAAACGGTATCAGGATGACACGGAATAAGGTCAACCACGTTGGTATATTTAATTTCATCGCGCTCACTAACTCTTTGTCCAAGACGGATACCTTAGTATGTTGCCCTAAGATACCTACTGTTTCAATGCATTATAAATCTTTTCTGCCAGCGCGTATGAGATCGAGGGCACTTTTGCGATCTCTTCTATGCTCGCATTACGCAAAGGTTGTAACCCCCCCATATACTTCAATAACATTTGGCGACGTTTTGGCCCTACGCCTTCGATAGATTCAAGTGCACTGGTATTTTTCACTTTCGCACGGCGCTGGCGATGCCCCGTAATCGCATGGTTATGCGACTCATCACGAATATGCTGGATGACATGCAATGCCGGCGAATCAGGGGGAAGTGCAAAACCTTCACCTTCGGGTTTTAAAAACAGCGTTTCCAACCCTGCTTTACGGTCGCTACCTTTAGCAACCCCAATTAATAAAGGATGGTTTTTATCCCAATCGACCTCAAGGGAATCAAAGACATCCCGCGCTTGCCCCAGCTGCCCTTTACCACCATCAATAAAGATAATATCGGGAACTTTGCTCTCATCCAGATGTTTACCATAACGGCGAGTTAGCACTTGGTGCATTGCTGCATAGTCATCCCCAGGCGTGATCCCCGTAATATTGTATCGGCGATACTCTGACTTCACGGGACCCGTTTTATCAAACACCACGCAGGAAGCCACGGTTTGCTCGCCCATCGTGTGAGAAATATCGAAACACTCCATGCGGGAAATATTCTCTATATTCACGACTTTTGACAGCGCAGCCATGCGTTGTTGGATCGTCGATTGTTGCGCCAGTTTGGTAGATAGCGCAATAGAAGCATTGGTTCGTGCCAATTTTAAGTAACGGGCACGGGTGCCTCGTGGCTGGCTTTGAATATTAATTTTACGACCCGCAATCCCAGACAATGATTCCGCCAGCAACTCTTTTTCCGTCAATGGGAAATCAATTAATATTTCCCCTGGCAATGTGCGGTTTTCACTACCTTGTAAATAGAACTGCCCTAAGAAGGTTTGAACCACTTCTTCTAATAAAGTCCCCGCCGGAATTTTTGGATAGTAGCTTCGACTGCCCAAAACCTTTCCTTGGCGAATAAATAGAACATGAACGCAAGCCAAACCGGAATCAAATGCGACTCCGATAACGTCGAGGTCATCATCACCGCCTGACACATATTGCTCTTCTGTGACCGCACGCACGGCTTGAATTTGGTCACGAAAACGCGCGGCATCTTCAAAGCGCAGCTCTTGGCTCGCTTTTTCCATGCGCTCGACCAACCCAGTCAAAACTTGCTTATCCTTACCCGTTAAGAACAGACGCACATAGTTGACTTGCTGGTCATATTCTTCATCCGTCACGAGTCCTTTCACGCACGGTCCTAAACAGCGACCAATTTGGTACTGTAAACAAGGTCTTGAACGGTTTCTGTAAACGCTATCTTCACACTGGCGGATGGGAAACAGTTTTTGCATCACCGCCAACGTTTCACGCACCGCATAAGAACTTGGGAACGGACCGAAATATTCCCCTTTCCCGTGTTTCGCGCCACGGTGACTGGAAATTCTGGGATGTGTTTCGCTACTCAGAAAAATATAGGGATAAGATTTATCATCGCGTAGCAAGACGTTATAACGAGGCTGATACAACTTTATATAATTATGTTCTAGCAGTAGCGCCTCAGTTTCGGTATGGGTTACCGTCACATCGATAGAGGCGATATGCTTGACGAGTTGCTCTGTTTTGCGGCTACCGACATTCTCACGGAAATAGCTCGATAACCTTTTTTTTAGATCTTTCGCTTTCCCGACATAAATCACGGTTCCCCCAGCGTCATACATACGATAAACGCCGGGTTGGTTTGTGACTGTTTTTAAGAAAACTTTTGGATCAAACTGTTGTTCCACCCTGATGAACCCTGTTTTGCGGTGATTAAACCATAACCGATTGCTATATGTGTTAATTCTACATCACTACAGATATTAAGTTTACCAAACATTCGATATCGATAGGTATTTACCGTTTTAGGGCTTAAAGATAATGCCTCCGCAATATGCTTAACCGGAAGCCCTCTTGTGATCATGAGCATAATTTCAAGCTCTCTTGCGGAAAGCAATTCATATATATCTAACTGTTCACGTTGATTTAATCTTTGTAAAGCTAGCTGTTGAGCAATGTCAGGAGAGATAATTCGTTGACGCGCATTCACTATCTGCAGAGCCTCAATAAGCTCTTCTTCTGCAATACTGGCGCTCAATATGCCAAAAACGCCAATATCCAACGCTTTCACAACAAACATATCATTATGACGAATATTGAAGATAATGAGCCCAACATCAGGTTGAGTACGGCGGATTGTCGTGAAAGTTTTTAATGAATCAAAATGGCAATGTTCCCGATTAATCAAAATAATATTTGCTTTATTTTGTCGGTTCCACGTGATCACGGGGTCTAAAGAAGGAAACGTTGCGACAACTTTATAGCGAGTATTTCGAGTGAGTATCGCTTCAATACCTCGAATCGAAATATTACTATCATCAATAATTATTATATTAATCAAATACCTCTCCTATTACTTGCAGCCATAATGGGAGGATAATAAATGAAAAAATCAATAAGTCATATCTTCTTTTTAAATCAAAATTTAAAACTATTGTTCCAGTAATGATTCATTAAGTAATATTTAAAACTTGAATAAGTTAATTTCAAAAAAATAGCCGCTAAATAATTAGCAGCTATCTGTTTTAATACTCTTTCATTTAACGAACTAAAGCTAAATCAGGTGTGAACTACTTTTGCCCAACAAGGCGGCAAATCGTTTCAGACACTAAATAACTCTTCTCGAATGAAGTTATTGGTAAAAACTCAAAGCGAGAATGGAAGTTATGCGCACCCGTAAAATAGTTTGGCGTCACAATTCCGCGAGCAGACAGCGCTGAACCATCAGTGCCCCCACGCATTGGAATGATGTTTGGCTCGATATGATGAATTTTTAACGCTTCGAGAATAATATCTACCGCAGTACGATCTTCACCGATGGAATCGCTGATATTGCTATACACATCATCAATTTTGAACTCCACTTTCGCGCGTGGATGACGAGTGCGAATCAGTTCAATACTTTCAGCAATGAAACGCTTACGGGCTTCAAAACTTGGGCGGTCAAAATCACGGATCGCCATTTTGATTTTCGCTTCGTTCGGGTTTGCGGCTAGATCTGTAATATAGAAATAGCCTTCACGGTGTTCAGTGTGTTCCGGCGTATCAAAACGATCGAAACAACCAATAAAATCATGTGCCACTCGAATTGGGTTTAACAATACGTTTTTCGCTGACATTGGGTGAGCCGTGATCCCCTTAATTTCCACTTCAATAGAAGCCGCATTAAAGGTTTCAAAAACCACTTCACCGAGTGCACAGCAATCGATGGTGTAAGCAAAATCCACTTTGAAACGAGAAAGATCCATGATTTTGGAGCCACGAAGACCAATTTCTTCATCTGGCACAAACGCCACATAGATATCGCCACAGTCAAAGTCTGCATTTTGCAGCTTATCCATCAGCTCCATGACAACCGTAATGGCCGCTTTATCATCCGCCCCCAAAACACTGGTTCCGTCACTGAAAATAATTTCATCACCCACATAAGCTGTAGCTTCTGGGTGTTCAGCGGTTTTAAACCACACATCTTCCTGCGCATTCAGGCATAAATCAGCACCTTCATACTTTAATGTTTGTGGCTTGATCACCGGAGATAAACCTACATCGACAGTATCTAAATGAGCCACAAACCCGATTTTAGGGGCATTCGGTTTATTACCTGGACGCATTCCATATAAAATGGCATGTTCATCAACATACACCTCTTTCAAGCCGTAGCTTTCTAACTCTTTTGCCAGAAGATTTGCCAGTTCGCGCTGACCTTCTGTGCTCGGTACAACAGAGCTCGCTGCATCACTTTGGCTTTCAATGGCCACATAACGATAAAAACGTTCTTCTAACTTCTTACCTAATTCTTTCATTTCTCATACCTTTTACTTATTGTGCAGGCTGCCATGTATAACCGCTGTCAAAACCGATTGGAATATCGAATGCCCAGAACAGATACAGTGTTGCTGTTAAGGTAATTAATAAACCGATGGTGAATGGGATCATCATGGAACATAAGGTTCCGATACCTGCATTTTTATAATATTTTTGGCAATACATTAAAATCAGCGGATAGAACGGGAACATTGGTGTACTCACGTTCATCGCAGAGTCACTTACACGGAATGCTGCTTGGGTTAATTCTGGCGAAATTCCGACTGCCATTAACATTGGCACTAAAACTGGTGCCATAATCGCCCATTTTGAGGTCGCTGACGTGATCATGATATTTAACACGGCAGTTAATAAAATCACCCCAAATACCGTCATTCCCGATGGCATATCTAAAGTTCGCAGTAATTCCGCACCCGATAAGGCTAATAATGTCCCTAAGTTAGAGTGTTGGAACGAATACAGGAATTGCGCCGCAAAGAAAGCAAACACAATAAATGGGATCAGTGATTTGGTAATATTTTCCATCGCCTTAACCACATCTTTGGTCGAGGTGAAAGATTTGGTCATATAACCGTACACAATGCCCGGTAGTGCAAAGAAGATGAACAATAATGGCACAACAATCTGCATGATCGGGGCTTTAGGGCTGGTTAAGCTGCCGTCTGGACCACGTAGTGGTGAATTTTCAGGCCATAACAGCGCAAATAACCCTACGCCTAATGCAATTACCATTAACCCAGCAACACGAAATGCGCGATGCTCTTGTGGTGTGATTTTACCTAAATCTTGCTCAGCATCCGTATCAACGTCAGATTTGGTGATTGGCGCGTTTTTATTTAACCACGGCTCAACGATTTTTTCGGTGATAAACCAACAAGTAAAAATAACGCCGAAGGTTCCGCCCAAGCTAAAGAAATAGTTACACAGCACGTTGACACTGTAGCCTGGCGCTAACATTTGCGCGGCATCTTGCGTAAAGCTCTGCATGATTGGGTCAATAATCGATGGCGTATAACTTGCAGTGAATCCACCCGCTAAACCGGCAAATGCCGCTGCAATACCCGCTAAAGGATGGCGACCACTAGCATAAAACATCATTGCCGCGACTGGCATCAAAATAACGTAGGCTGAGTCAGAAGCAACGTGAGAAACGATCCCGACGAACACAACGGTTGGAGTCAACATTTTAGGTGAAATAAAAGAAAGCATTTTTTTCAGCGCTGTATTAATAAAGCCGCTACTTTCTGCAATCCCAATACCTAAGGTGGCAACAATTGTTATTCCGAGAGGAGGGAAATTAATAAAATTTTTAACCGCTGATGTCACAAATAATATGATTTCTTCATACTGAAACATATTAATAACGGAAATTTTTTCTTTAGAAATAGGATGGTGATAACTGAAATCTACAAATGAGAGTAGATAGGATAAAAACCAACATATTACTAGGGCGTAAACAAATAGCATTGTCACATCTGGCATAACGTTACCGATGCGCTCAACACGATTTAAAAAACCCTTTTTCTGAGGTAGTGTTTTAGTTGTCATAGTTGCAAGTTACTTATGTTATTAGAATAGAAACTTTATCACAGTAAATAACCCATTTAGAAAAGTAAAACACTTTCTTACTTTATTTTAACAGAATAAAAAGCAGACAATCATTCTAGTTAATAATGCTTATATTATTAGTTTTATTCTAAATCCAACTACCTGAAATTTTATTTTAGCTTATGTTTACTCTCGCTTTATATTGCTTAAGTCATTTTTTTATTTATTTAAGCTCACGCTAAAAGAAATGATTATTATTCCCTTTAGCGTGATTGATAAATTAATCTAAAGATTATTATTCTCGTTTTAGTTTTTCAGTATTAGCAATAAAAAGAGCAATAACTAAAACTAAAATAGCACCAGCATGCAGCAGCGTAGTCATCGGATCACTGTGGTCAACAATAATGAGGCGAATAATGGCCGTGATACCAATGTAGATAAAATAGCGTAATGGAAAATGATAACCTGACATAAAGTACTTTATAATCAAAGCAATAAACTCAAAATACAGAAAATAAATGACAATTCCTTCTAAAAGCTCATACGCTTTAGCCTCTTGATCCCCTCCAAACATCAACGATGCCATCGTAAATGTTTCTTTTGCCAAGAAGAAAACCAGCACCCCAGCAAGCACAATTAAACCTGCGTTAAGAACCCATTGTAATACCCAAGCGATATTACTCGCATGGCGCATTCCTTTCATATTATTCATTAATCATTCCTCGGGTTACTCTCTCTACGTTTAAAATAGATAATTTACTTTTTCCATTTACCTTAGATTAAGCATAACCTTTCAACATTATGTAAAAAAAACAAAATAGAATGACTTAATTATAATTGAAATTTTTGACGCTGACATTACAAATGAATGTTTAGATTACCTTAAGATAAATAGCAGGTAATAATACCTGCTATAAGATTGGCATTTAGGATTTATTGGCGAACAAGTTTAATATATCTTGCTCAGTTAGCATTGGCGTCTTTTCAACAAAATTATAATAGCTAGGCTTACAATCAATATAAATTTGTGTTCCCATTTTAGCATTTTTGCTTTCTTCAAATAGCGGGGCTGAAATGTAATACGTTGACGGCGAATGTAAATGATAAAATAGATGAGTACCACACTGCTTACAGAAAGCCCTTTCAGCCCATTCCGATGAAGCAAAACGGGTAATGAACTCGTTACCTTCAATTTCAGGCTCACCTTCATAGCCGATGGTCATTCCGGGACCGCCATTCCATTTTAGGCACATGTCACAATGGCAAACATGAACGGTATCGATAGGGTGATTGATAGTCAGTTTAACTGACCCACATAAACATTGTCCTTTAGGCATGATCCAGTCCTCTATTGATGCAGCTAGATTCAAAAAAAGGAACCTAAGGTTCCTTTTTTAATTAAAGATCGTCTGAGTTGGATTTATTTGATGACCCAACCTCTTTGAAAAGATACCAGCAGAAATAAAGCAGCGCGAAAATGCCGACAACAAGTAACACCCATAATGCGATAGTCATCCAATCTAAGCCTTCTTCCACGGGCTTATCTTGGGTTCTTTTCTCCACACCACCTAATTCCAATACTTTACCTGTCGTTGTGATTTCAGGGAAATCCTCCATCACGTTTTCAACACTTTCATTCTTACCAATAAGTTGAGTGTAGTTAACATTATCTAAGGTGGCTTGTTTGTTTCCCCACACAAGCAAATAAGGCGAAGCTCCTTGTATATTAACAATCAAATTCACGGCATCACGCAACCCATAAATCGTAGGTGGCAACTCATCCCAGCTGCCTTTTAATGCAGTGATTCTGAGTCCTTTAATTTGCTTATCGTGGATCATTAAATTCGGATTACTCGCTTTATCACCATCATTGATTTGGTTGAAAACCATCACATTCGCCAACAATTTCCATTCCTCATCACTATTGGCAATATATTCTATTTTCAGCGGTACCACGCGATTTGATTGTTGTAGCTTAATGCTGATTTCATTCAATGGTTGCGGTGTTGGCAAGCGATAAATCACTTGCTCTCGCGTGATACCATCGTTCGTCACTTCAAAGAGGAAAGATTCCTGACGATGGAAAGAGTTCATCACATACTGCAATCCAGTCACAGACTGAAGAAGTGGAATTTCATGCTCTGGCGCGCTAACTGTTACTAACATCAAGTATGGCGCGACGGGGCCAGTACTTTCCCCTCTTAATAATTCAATGGTATTACTCGCCACAACGCCTGAGTCTAATTTCAGGCTCATGACAGGTTGATTCGACGCTATATTTACCCAGTTTTTCTTATCAGTACTGTAATAAACAAAAACTTTGGCTTGCCAGTCCTGATTATTCTGAGCCCAACCTAAATCTAAAGTTGATAAAACCCCGCTGTCTTTGAGTTGATCACGCGTCAGTAAATAGGCCTGATAATTGGTTTTATCTTTTCGTTGTAAATTCGGCAATTCAATACGGGTTGTTTTACCTGGCTCAGCTTCCACCAGTATATATTGGCTATCAAATTGAGCATCATCGTTAGGGTTCACATTATCTGCACGAGTGACTAAGCGTTGAAAATTAAATTTAACATTGGTCGTCGCAACAGATTTATTGGTATCGAAAAATAACGCCGTTGGAATTTCATTCCCTGTTCCATTGAAAATACGAATATCTTGCAGCGTATCTGGATACGCAGATCCCATATAGGCAGCTGCGGGTAACTCTAACCAGTAGAACGGGCTGCTTCTATCCGGAGTGGTAAGCTCTTCTCCTTGATAAAAATCGTAGGGGCTTGCTTGCTTAGAATCATTAGCACTAAGGTCATTGGCTTTAGAATCGCTAGCATAGCTTCCAAATGATAATAAGCATATTGAGGAAAAGAGAGCACCCCATGCACATAATGTTGTTATGTTTTTCACGGCTATTTTCATGCAGTTCATCGCTATTTATCCTGTACCTCAATGTCCGTTTTATGCTTTGGTGGTAATGGGGAGAAATAACCCACAACCAAGATCAACACCGCCACGGCAATAAAGGAGACCGCACGGGAAATACCATCCTGCCCATACACATCAATAAGAAATAGTTTTGCAATCACACAAGCGAAAATCGCTGCACCACCAAACCACCATGTTCGACTTTTCTTCACGGCCGCAATCACCATGCAGAATAGTGCGGCTATGGCCCAGCTAATGGAAAGAACCGTTTGAACGAGACGCGAATCAAATAAGATATTCTCATTCCAAGGAATATTCGCGAAATCAGCTGTCGCACGAAGAATGATGCCGTTATACCAGAAGATAGCTAATCCAATGATCACCACCATTAAACCTTTCACTACCCCAATTTCAATAGGCGTTATTTTTCTTAGCTTCTCGATAAAACCTTTGCGCATCAATAACAGCGCTGCAATGCTAAACAGTCCCGCTTCATCTAGCGGGTTAACTAATGGGACGTAACTCCAAAACGTGAGTTTGCCATCTTCAAAGTTTGACCAATATGAAAGCACCGCCAGCACTGCCATAAGTGGTAATAGACTATACCAATACAACAAGCCTTTACGGCGCATTGGTACAAATTTGTTATGTTGCAACCAGTAGAGAATCAATACCACTAAGGTTATCGACATAATGTAGATGAAGTAACCCAGTTCGTGCATTCCCCACGGAAGGTTAGCCACAAACCAGTTAACTTGCGTCGCACAAAAACCAATAATTAACCATAGGTTGGCAACGTGCATTCCACGTCGAATATACAAGTTTTGGGTACGATAAGCGTGCATCACATACAGAACTGAACTTCCCAAGATCACAGGCCAAATCAGCGAGCCTTCCCCACGCCCCATCGGATTTTCTGCATAAATAAAATCTAATGTTAAGTAATAGTAAGCCACTGCCCATAATGAGAACTGGCATAAAACTAATGGTATCCAATTGATTTTTTGACCACCAAGACGCCAGCACCATGCTGAGATCAGCACCACAGCCAAAATAATTAAGCTTTCCGTTTCACTGTTCCATGACAGCATGTCAGTAAATTCAGGCACCCAGGCAAACCAAACTAATAACCCAAGGAGCAAAAATGCATAACTGAGTGCGGTAAAATAGCTCGCATCTTTCTGGCGCACATGAAATAACCCGCCAGCACAGAAACAAGCGGCTATCAGGCTCGGCAGCATGTAAATAACATTATCGCTCCAATAGTAATATGGATAGTCGCTTAATATGATTAAAGCGCTAACCGCAATAAGCAATGACGAGAGCAACGCTAATTTTTTATGCCCTTGATTGAGGGCAAACCACAGCATAGCGAAACCTTGTAATGACCAAACAATCGTCGTCCATCCAAATGACAAGGCAAGCGGTACTGCCAACGTTACGAAGCTAGCCCCAATAATGATATTACCTAGAGCCATATTCTTACCCGCAGCATTAAAGCGTTTATGAAGTCGTAAGCTGGCAATGAGATACAGTAAGCCAATAAGTAGAGAAATAAATGCTGGCAATAATCCGATGCCATCCGAAATAGCAAATTGCAAGGCAATACTCATTAATGGAGGGAAAAATAATAGCGTGTTATCAACAACGAGCTGTTTATTATGTTCGAAACGTAAGGCGAATAACTGAGTTAATGCGTTGAATACAATCAAGTTAGCAATAATAAATAGCTGGCATGATAGATAATAATCATAATGATAATTGTCCATTCCCCATAATATTGCCACGCCATAAGTCATAAACATGCCGACTAGATTTAACGGGCGCCAAGCTTGCCAGAAACTGATGACTAAAATCCCTATCGATAACATTAAGTAATAGGAGAATAAAACAATATGGCTACCGCCCCCAGTGGACAGTAATATTGGCGCTAAATAACCCCCTAACGACGCTAAAATTGCTAAGCTAATCGTACGCTGTAATAATGCCAACCCAATACTTGCACAACAGATAATTAGCATCGCCGCAAATGCAAACCCATAGGGGATCATGGTGTATAACTTGAAAGCGGCAAAAACAGTAATGTACAAGCAGCCAATAGCGCCGCCTTGTAATATCAGGCCAAATAACGCTTTCTTCGTGCGTAACCACCAACCTGTACCTAGTAAAACTAAACAACCCGCAGCGCTGAAGACAAGCCTTAGCTCAGGCGAAATAATCTCATTTTGTACGCTGTAATTCAGTAAATAGGCAACGCCTAAAAATAATAATAAAATTCCTATCTTCGCCAGCGGATTACCTGTCACTAGCCACGTGAAGAAATGGGCAAAAATGGATTTATTTTCTGTTTTATTCTGAGATGATGTCGCCTGACTTGGCTTTGGCTTATCAAAACGATTTGGATTAACGGCTATCGGGCTAACTGCATTAACTTGTTTGTCACTGGACACTGCCGCTGGCTGCGGCATAATTTGAGGTGCTTGGTGTTGAAGATCTTGGATTGCAATTTCAAGTGTATCCACTTGATACTTATGATGTTGGATATCACCTTGATGGGATACTGGATTTTCTTCATCCGTATCAATAGTGTGAACAGGCTGAAGGCCGTTATCACGAGCTATTTCGGCTTCTAACGAGGCAACCTTTTGGTTCAACTGATTAATTTGGTATTGCATTCGACCAGTACGATTAATCGCAATGATAGCTAGCACAGGGGCAACTATCACAAACGCAATTAAAATGAGCCCTAGGAGTATCCATGTATCCACAAATAGGTTTCCTTCTTTAATCCAATGCCAGTAACCCAAGATTAGTTAACAGGATCTTAGAATACACAGTATCAATCGACATTATTCAATAATCGTCCTAGTTTAGAGACGAATAACTAAATTGCCAACAGTGGGTAACAAACTGTTACAAAATAACTCTTTTTAAGAGTATTCACGGATTAATCTATTCTATCATCTTATTATTTAACTATCATAAAATGATAGTACATTTTTAATATTTTTTAGACCAGAAAAACACATTTTCAAATAATTATTTTTCTCACCACTGAATCCCCTATTACTTTATTAATAACTTATTAATTTCAATAATCCATTTTTGATACTTTTTATTTATTAGGAAAAATATGCAGATAATAGGTGTATTTTCGTGTGATTATGTTATTAATTTATAGGCAAATTCACCAATAAGTTATTTAACAAATAACGACTGTCTTTTATCGATATATTTAAAAAATATGTATTGTCCTAAATAACGCAAAGGAATACCTATGTTATTACACATAATACTTGAAGCCCTAAGTCCCATCGTACTCGGTCTTGCCGTAGGGTGGTTATCGGGTAAATATGGCTTCGTGAAACGGGAATATTCGCAAGCGTTTGCCGACTTTGTTGTCAAAATCGCCTTACCATTTGCATTATTCCTTGCTGCAGTTCAAGCCCCTCCTTCAGTTTTACTGAATGTGGATTACTTGATAGCACTAGCAGTCGGGTTAATTGCATCCTATGTCATTGGTTTTGTGGTCGGTAAAGTATTTTTCCGTCACAATAAAACCGATGCTGCGATGCAAGCATTGTCTGTTTCATTCCCAGATATGGCGTACTGTGGGCCACCAGTTTTACTGGCAACTGTCGGTTCATCCGGTTTAATTGCCATGGTTCTCGGTAACTTAATCTATACCGTCATCATCATTCCATTTACCTTATTAATGATCAGCGGATCAGCGAATGGCAATGGTATTCTGAAGTCTGTTGGTAAAGCCGTCATTCAGCCATTAGTTTTCCTGCCTGTTTTAGGGGCAATTCTGGCAATTTGTGGCGTAAAACTACCTGAAATCCTACAAAACTCAGTCAATGAACTCGGGAAAACAGCAGGTGGTGTGGCCCTCTTCTTCCTCGGTTTATTACTTTCCGGTATTAAACTCACAATCAATAAAGAAATTATCTTTAACGTTTTTGTGAAAAACTTTGTACAGGCGGCGCTTATTCTTGGAACTGGCCTCGCATTAGGGTTACAAAGTGATTTATTAAAAGCGGCATTTATTATCGGTGTGTTACCGACGGCAACGGCTGTACCTGCGTTAGCTATCAGTAATAAAGCCTATACTGAAACCTCTGCGGGAACCGTATTACTCAGTACCATTGCGGCATTGATTTCAATTATTGGCGGGATCACCATCGTCGAAATGCTGTAATGCGTCTTTGATATGTCAACAGGCGGAGTTCGCTCCGCCCTTTCCATCCCTTAACCTTCCGCTTTAACCTCAATAAAACGCCGTTTTATTCGCCCAAAAATTACCAAGTTGATCACAAAAATCGTATCATAGGCGCGATAATTTTTTAGCCCTAGGAATAACACCAAAATGAAAATTAGCGATGAACTCGCGTCTGCTATCGCGTCAGTGACGGAAGTTGCTGCCATTGCCGCGTTTGAATGGGTAGGGAAACAAGATAAGAATGCAGCGGATAACGCTGCGGTTGAAGCCATGCGAAATCGACTCAATGAAATTGATTTTCATGGAAAAATCGTAATTGGCGAAGGGGAAATTGACGAAGCGCCAATGCTGTATATTGGTGAGCAAGTCGGCAAGCAATCTAGTGAACATCATTTAGATATCGCGGTCGACCCCATTGATGGCACCCGAATGGTGGCATGTAATGAGCACAATGCCATTGCCGTTTTAGCGGCCGCACCAACAGGAACATTGCTGCAAGCCCCCGATATGTATATGGAAAAAATGGTCGTCGGCGCAGCAGCAAAAGATGCCGTTCACCTAAAAAATCCATTAGAGAAAAACCTCGAGTTTCTCTCTGCGGCATTGGATAAGCCAATTTCCATGCTTAACATTGCCATTCTCGATAAACCTCGCCACCAGCACATTATTAAAACCATCCGTAACTTTGGCGCCAACGTCATCACCATTCCTGACGGCGATGTTCTTGCATCACTGCTAACAATCTTACCAGAGCACCCTATTGATATGATGTATGGTATCGGTGGTGCGCCAGAAGGCATCATTAGTGCAGCCATTGCCCGCGCATTAGGTGGAGACATGCAAGCGCGCCTTGTTCCTCGTAATAAGGCCAAAGAAGACACCGAACAAAATAAACTGTTAGCGGCGCAAGAAGCGATTCGTTGCCAGCAGATGGGTATCGAAATTGGAGAGATTTTAACATTGGATATGATGGTGAATACGTCCGATGTGATTTTCTCGGCTACGGCTATCACGCCAACGGTGCTGATGAATGGTATCTCGAATGATCTACATAGTCGCAGCGCGAGCACCATTTTAGTCAACGGCAATAACCGTTCGATGAAATTAATTAGCAATCGGTATTTTAAATAACATATGCTTTGAATAATCATGCATTAAAAAAGGGCGATATCTCTATCGCCCTTTTCAATTTTATCACTGACAGAACAAATTAATGCTGTTCTTGCGTCATACGGTTTAATAACGGCGCGGTAAATACCATCACAATAGCAATCGCCCCCGTTACCAGACCAATCTTCATAAAGACATCGCTGTAGACAGCCAGTGATTCAACTTTACTGGTGATTTCGCCTTGAGGTGCAGCCGCCATAGAAGCAACATAACCCGCAATAAATGCCGCAGCAGAGTTAGTTAAGAACCATGCGCCCATGATAAAGCCCATCAGACGTTGTGGAACTAACTGTGCCACCATCGCCAGACCCAGACCTGAAATCATCAGCTCACCGATACTTTGGAAACCGTAGCAGATAACTAACCATTGAACAGAAACAATACCCGCTTCGTTCGCGAATTTTGCTCCTAATGGCAGTACTAAGAACGCCGCTGAACACAGTAACATCCCGATAGCGAATTTATGTGGCATCGGTAAGTTATCGCCCATTTTGTTATAGATTGCCGCCAAAATTGGGCTACCAATCATGATCCATAATGGGTTTAAGGCTTGATACTGAGCAGGCTCAATCGCAAAACCGAAAACTTCATGCTCCACGTTATGCAGTGCGAAGAAGTTCAGTGAGGTTGGCATTTGGCTATACAGTACGAAGAAAACAATCGCTTCGAGCATCAGGATCAACGCGACCGCCATACGGCGACGAGCAATACCTTTAAGTGCCATCATCTCTTTGATAAAGATAACTAAAATACCCAGAGAGATCACCGCCAGTGCCGCACGCGCAATGCCTAAGTTGTGCAGTAACCAGTTTGAAATCGCAATGAGTGCAACCACACCGACGATAGTCATCAGTAATTTGGAGATAACAACAGGCGCGAAGTCAGGTTTTGAACCGTGATCTGCGACCCATTTTTTGCACATGTAGAAGTTAATTAAGGTGATGATCAGGCCCACTACGCTGAGGGAGAATGCGACATCCCAGCCGTAATGTTTCGCTAACCATGGCGTTGCCAGCATTGAGAAGAATGAACCAATGTTAACGGACATATAGTACATAGTGAATGCACCGTCCAAACGTGGGTCATTTTTGTCATAACAGGTAGATAATAATGATGATGGGTTCGCTTTAAACAGACCATTACCTACCGCGATGGTAGCAAGTCCGAGGTAAACCATCGACACATCATGCCCAGAGTACGCAACGAACGCATAACCGACAATCAGCACTACCGTACCAAGGACAATCGCACGCTTAGTCCCTAAAACTTTATCCCCTAACCAACCACCGATGGCAACGAAGCCATAAACCAGTGCAGAGAATGCCGCGAATAACGTAATAGATTCCGCTTCCGACATGCCAAGCACTTGGCTGAGATAGATTGGGAGGATCCCCTGAAGACCGTAGTAACCAAAACGTTCCCAGAGTTCGATAGAAAAGATGAGATAGAATGAACGAGGTTGCTTAAACGCGTTAAGACTGACTTCCTCTTTGTTATTTGTTGTGGACACAAGTTACCTCTAATACAACCTGTACGTATGCAAAAAAACCACGGGACGCTGTCTGCACCCTCGCATTGTTATGGTCTCAAGAATTCAAGCTTTAGAAGATTCACTTTTGGTAGGAGGAGTATCAATCCCTGACCTCAAAACAAACAAAACTGTGTGTAAATATTGTTTATGAATCGCGAACATAAAATTCAATGAGTTAAAGCATATTTGATTATTTATTCAGCATTATGGCGAATATATGCCAAGCCAAACAGAATAATCAATTAAGCAATATATGCTATTTATGCACCAAAACTAAAGAATTAGCTAGTGTTAATTACTACATCTATGGATCGTTATCGTGATTAACTTCAATTTTTTACAAAATCATGAAATTATTATCGCCCATTAAATAATCACTTGTTCACTATATGTTAAGCATATTGTTCTATCTTTAATCATTTTACTCGCAGAGTAACACCCTATAAACACCACAAACATACCGCGTAGCACCCTGCGGATATTTCGTCTTGGTGGTAATAAAAACTGAATAGAAAATGAATTTAGATAGGTGATTATTTATTGACGTCACTACTGCGTGTTTATTTATCGAACAAAATAACGGAGTGAGATAAAAATAAAGGGGTATTTGTAGGAAGAGTCGTATTTTATGCAAAAAAAAGCCCAGCGACTAAAACTGGGCATAATGCATTCTATTAAGGATCGTACTACTAATTCAAACTACACGACATAGATGCATTATTGCATTACTTCATGTAAAGAAATGAATGTTGAGGGTAAATATATGAATGTTGAGGGTAAATATATGAATGTTTACACAAGCAAACAGTGATATATATGTAATTAAGACCCTTGATAGCCTCAAAAGGTTCATCTTTTTTTTAATTATTTTTAATCTTTTTTATAACATCATGATTTATAATCATTTAATGTGTAAAAATAATTTTAAGAATCGCAAGAATGGCAATTGCGTCGCTGGCTGCAACCCGTTAACCTACCCTTTAGGAATAAATGGCTAAAATTCATCCCAAGGAAGCTCAGTGAAACAGTTTACTCTCCCCCTCATCATCCTTTGCTCATTATTCATTAATTTGAGTCATGCAAAAACGGTGGCTCCTGTTGCACCCTCTTCAGTCGTGGATGAAAAAACGCTCACACAATTAGCCGATAGCGGGCAAGCGGAAGCTCAGTTTAATTTAGCCATGTTTTATCAGTCTCATGGTCAGCTCGATAAAGCGGTGTACTGGTATAAACTATCCGCTAGCCAACATTTTACCAAAGCACAAATCAACCTCGCGTTGATGTACCAGCAAGGGGCTGGCGTTGGTAAAAATCCCAAAGAGATGCTGCATTGGATGGAAGCGGCAGCCAATGCTGGTGACCCTATTGGCCAAATGAATATGGCAGAATATACCTTAGAGGGCATCCCAAACCTATTGGAGAAAAATCCACAACAAGCATTAAGCTGGCTAGAAAAAGCCGCAGCACAACAGTTGCCCGCAGCGCAGCTAACTTTAGCTTATTGGTATGAAAAAGGTGTCGTCGGAGATGAAGACCCTCAAAAAGCCAATCAAATCTACCTCGCTCTAGCTGAAAAAAATCAGCCGCAAGCGCTCTATTTATTAGGTTATCAAGCAGCAACGGGAATGTATGACAAAATCAATTACACCGCGGCGTTTCAGTATTTTACGCGCTCTGCGGAGTTAGGATTTTCCCCCGCACAAAATAGCTTAGGTATGCTCTACTTGGCAGGTCAAGGCACTAAACGCGATACCGTTTCCGCCATTAAGTGGCTCACCCTCGCCGCTCAGCAAGGGGAAGTTTCCGCCCAGTTTAATTTAGCGTTAATTTACGCACGAGGTGATGGCATCACCGCCGACCAAGCGAAAGCCTGCCAGTGGTTTATCAAGGCCGCCAACCAGCGCAGCCGTGATGCTCAGTATGCCAGCGGAGCGTGTTATCAGTATGGAATGGGCGTACCGCAAGATGACACGAAAGCGTTATATTGGTATCGACTCGCCGCCAAGCAAGGCGACGAACGCGCCCAGAAGAAAGTGATGATTATGGAAAATGAGTTACAGAATGCAGGCAAAGGGAAATAGCCCTAAGATTATCTGCATGAAATAACTCAAAGTACCGAGCGCTTAAATTTCCAGTGCCGCAACAATTGCCGCTTCCATTTTTTCTGGAGTCGTAAACGGTGCAAAGCGCTTAATTGGCTTACCATCACGTCCAATCAGGAATTTAGTGAAATTCCACATAACTCGACCGCCCAGCAGCCCCGGTAGCTCACTCTTCAGATAACGAAATACTGGGTGCGCTGCGCTTCCATTGACGTCTATTTTCTCGAACATCGGAAAACTCACACCGTAATTAATGTAACAGGTCTGCCCAATTTCCTCTGCACCGCCGGGTTCCTGTTTCCCAAATTGATTGCAGGGGAAACCCAGCACGACCAAACCCTGATCTGTATATTTTTTGTAGAGTGCTTCAAGACCTTCATATTGCGGTGTAAAGCCACAATGGCTGGCTGTATTTACAACTAAAACTACCTTACCCGCGTAGTCCGCCATAGACATGCGCTGCCCGCCAAGGCTTGTTGCTGTCAGTTGATAAAAAGTGGTCATCGTAACGTCCTCAAAGATAAAACATTATGAAATAAGTGAATACGCGATGGATTCTATTTCTTTAATATTTCCAAATGCCCTCATTCTCAACGCAAGATTCCACTTGCTCAATGTGTGTGCGTTACTCACCAACTGCTCTCGAGCCTGAACGCCTTTACTATCGAGACGACCACTATCATTCAACCATTTGGCCACTTCTGACCAATCCCAAAGTGGTGACTGGCCACTAATACGCTGGATAGGACAAGGGAAATCCCCTTTGCCACGAGAGCCGTCTTTAAGTAAAGCAATGGCTTGGCGAGTTAAACCGGAAAGCTGGGCAATATTCCTCGCAGCGACTTAAAGCCGAAAATAGAACTCCTTCTCCTCAAACATCAGTGGCTCACCATCTGCAAGTAATTGGCGAATACTAGGACCGAGTAGATCTTGCTCGCCATCCAGCGGTGTCGGTAAGGCTCCTTGAAAACGCACTTTATTGGCACTGACTTTCTCCAATATTTGGCGGTCTTGACGGAGGATCACGCGGAATAACTTGCTTAAGACATAACGTTTGATGACTGCCGGAAGCTTGCCGCGTCGAGTGGCAATCCGTGCAAACAAGCGTAACTGGTCATTTCCATAAGGGACTAGCCAAGCGCTAACCAGCAGATTGAGCTCGTCACTGCGGTCGCGGTACTCAATTTCTGCCAGACACGGCAGACGAAAGCGCCCCATACTGATTCCACGCTCACGCTCAAACAGTCGTGAAATACACCCTGACTGTTTACCCTCTTCGCTGTACACCGCTTCGACGCCATCTGTCAGTGGATGAACTCGGGCACTAATTTGTTGCCGTTGCCTATCGTGACGGATCCAGCCAGAGTGAACAAAATGCGTGTGAAAACCGTCGAGAAAATTCTCTGCGGCATCTTGCAGAGAGCACTGCACGTCATCCGTGATCCAAAATGTATCGACTCTCTGCAAACTATCGGAGGGCGCAGCTGGTGGGATCTGCGGGCGCTCAGTGCTAAGGCTAACCCAAACTAGCCCGTGAGCTTCACAACAAGGAAAACTCTCGAGCAGCGGCTTACTTCCCGCCGCAAGGTCGGTACCGGGCACTCGGGTACATCGTCCGTCGGCGGAAAACCGCCAGCCATGATAAGGACATTCAATCTGCCCATCGCACACTTTACCCGCGCTCAATGGTGCAAAGCGGTGCGGACAACGATCGGGTAGCGCAGCAGCACGCCCGTCACTGTCGCGAAATAACACCAGCGGCGTGTCATGTAACTGGCACGCCACAGGTTGGTTTCGCAACGTGTCACTGATAACCACAGGCCACCATTGATGTTCAAACGACTTCACAGTTTTAGCTTCCTCATCATCGGTACACCAATACCATGTAACAGAAAACTCAGCACCTTCCATACAAGGCGTCGTCCCCAAGATAAATGGGCGATGTAGACCAAGCTGTATTCGATCTGCGGTTTACCGCCTCGTAAGCGTTTGAATTCAGCCGCACCAGAGCTAAAATTCAGCACCTGACGACGCTCAGCCGCTTCTTGCAGGCACAGACGGGTCAATTGTCGATACAATCCAAGCCTTTGGGGCAACGCGGTGTCATAGCCCACTATTGGCGTACTGATCACAGTGGAAAATGAAAACCAACCCAACGCGCCGTCAATACGCCCTTCTGCATTACGTAAAGCGCGAATTTCTAGCCACCCCTCACGTTGTCCCTGCTGCATCCATTGCGCACTATAATGGGGATTCAACGTACAATATTTATCCAAATAAAGCAGGTTATAAAGATGCTCTATTCTTTTGAAATCGTCATCACTCAATTCGTTACCGAGTACGACGGTATACCGGCTGCGTCGTAATAAGGTGGCATCCAGCCGAGTATTATGGTGTTTCAGAAACGGCGCTTGCTCCCCTGCTCGACCATCAAATAAATAGACTTGCCGGCTAGGAATACTCAGGTAACCATGGCTTTGCAGGCATTGGCGTAACTTACGATTACTAAAATCATTGAGCGAACGAAAGCCAATGCCATGCTCAGGAAAGTTTTGTTTCAGCAGCACAGTAATCGCTGGCAATTCAGTGACATCCCAATCATTAGGATAAAGATTGGTCGATAGCAACCAGTTGTTTACCTGCACCAATTTGTTGATCTTTCCCACATTTAGCAGGCACTCAACGGCTTGAGTCAGCAGCTTCAACGGCCAAGTCAGATAGGGGCGTCCGAGGCGCTTGATTTCTTCACGGGCGTAACCACTGTAGGCTGTTTGAGGAGATACCACATAGCAGTTGTCGTCAGGTTCGTTGCCGTCCGTGATACTGACCGGAAATTGCTGCGTTCCCGTATCGAGCAACGCCATTTTCGTGCTCACATTGCCAATCAAACACTCACTGGTACAAGCGCGGACATAGCGCCGAGCCAAGCTGTCATTCGGGCTGGCGCTCTCACTCATAATTTGATCTTCGAACAATAATTTCATGGTGTACGCTCGTCTAGCGGCTGGCCGTTCCATTCGATATCTGCCGTGGACGCCGTTAATAATCCACAGCGTCGAGATGCCGCCCGAGCAACGATTTCTGTGAGACTCCCGACTTGTGCTATTAACGGCCACCAGTCACCTTTTTGCACGATAACATCGCGAGCGACAGTATAATCACGCCAGAACGTCGGGCTCAGAGCACGTCGTGGCGCAGCAAATAACAACATCGCCAATGCGATCATTCGAGGCTCTAATGTTGGCTCAAGAACCTGCTTAAGTGAATGACTCAAGCTATTCACTAATAACTGTCGTTGATTGTCGAACAAATGCACACCGCTGGTCGCCCTCGGGTTGCATTCCAGCACATGGAAACAACCATTTTTATCTTCGATAAAGTCGAACCCTACTTGCCCGTTATAACCTGTCTCTCGTCCAAAATGCTCAAGAAATTGGCGTACAGATTCCGGTGTACTTGGCTGGAAATAGATCCCAGAACCGCGACCCACTCGGTAGTGCGGGTGATAACAGCTGTGGGCGCGCAACTCACCGTCAACTAAAACACTAAAACTGCAAAATTCCTGCCCTTCGATAAATCGCTGCGCAACCCAAGGCTCGGTCTGAGTGGGCTGCACGTTATTTAGTTGTTGGGCTGGCGGGCGGATCAAAGTTTGTGAGGCAAAGCGTGAATACGCGGGTTTGAACACCCAATTTGCAGCATCATCCGCGAATGCGAGCAATGCTTGACTATCGGTCAGTAGATGGGTTTCAGGGGCAGCGACAGGCCAGCCATTCGTCATGGCTGCAAAATCCCCTTTATGATGCAAACGATGCAGCATTGGGAAGTCACTGGTTAATATCCGACACAACGGCTGCAATCGTTCAAGACCATGAGCCAAGTAAAACACTTCTTCGCAAGTGGGCAGTAGCAGGTCGATATGTTGATTTTCGATCGCCGTCGCAAGGGCTTCAACCCAAGCAGTCGGGTTCTGTCGAGGTTCCGGTAGGCGGACATAATGTTGCACGGAGCAACTAAAGCGGCTCAGCGGCTGACTGAGCGAATCACCGACACTGACAGTCCATCCTGCCTCATTAAACGCTCGCGCCCATTCGAGACAGGCCGGCGCACGAGCGCCAAGGATCAGTACGTTCATAACAACCTTTTGGGACATTGGCGCAAACACCTTCACGCAGACTTCAATCGTCTACCTTCAGCAACTAATGACTACCCCGATATATCCGCTGGGGGCGCCCGACTTTGCCGTATTCAATTTCTGCTTCAATCTTACGTTGGGCTAAACAATACTCTAAATAACGGCGGGCAGTAGTGCGGCTTAATTTTATCGTTTCTGCAATCGTCTCTGCCGTATATTCCGCATCGGGTATCGCAAATAACGCGAGCACTTTATCAAGCGTAATGGCATCAATTCCCGTCGGTAGCTCTTCCTTACTCTCACCGCGGGCATAAGTATTAAACATATCATCAATCTGGCTTTGATTGGTTTTATTGGCGCCCTGCAAAACCGCTTTACGCTGAATATAGCGATCTAGCGTTTGCCCTAAACGCTCATACGCTATCGGCTTAACCAAATAATCAAATACACCGAGGCGAATAGCCTCAGAGACTGTCTCCATATCACTGGCGGCGGTGGTAAACACAATATCCGCACCATTGCGTTCCTGAAGCAGTTCATGAACTAAATCAATCCCTTTCCCGTCAGGTAAATAGTTATCCAACAAAATCAAGTCAGGCTTCATGTACTCAATCATTTTTCTTGCTTCTGCAAGATTGCCCGCAAGCCAGACTTTGTCACAAGCAGGATAAGCTTTAATGTACTCCGCGTGCATCTCCGCAAGGAGCAGTTCATCTTCGACAATGAGGATTTTTATCTTAGCCATTTTGCGTCTTCACTTTCGGTATAAAAATAGAGAATACAGTACCATACGGTTGATTATCTTCAATGATCACCGCCCCATTACATCGATTAACATAGGAAGCCACCAAAAATAGCCCTATCCCATGTCCATCGACAGCATCCGTTTTTGTTGTTGTTCCGCGTTCAAACCATTTATCTTGCAGCTCAAGGGGAAAACCACATCCTTGATCAGCAACTTCAATCACAATCTCATTATTTTCATCTGAGATATACAATTCTACCTGTTTATTACCCGCTTCGTTCTTTAAGCTGGCTTCGAAGGCATTATCTAATAAATTTCCTAATACAGCACAGAGTTCCGTGCTATTTAATGAGTTAGGTAATTCACGGAGTTGGCAACCTGGCACAAAAATAAGCTGCAGCCCCAGTTCTCGCGCACGGTGATATTTACCAAATAACAATCCGGCCACTTGTTTATCTGCAAATTGTTCTCGCAGGGAATCTATTAATTGCTGCCGAGATTCCGACTCCCCCTTAATTAACGCTAAGGCTTGGTCGTACTCTTTCATTTGCAGCAGGCCGCTTAATGTAGAAATCCAATTTAAGTGTTCGTGGCGCAATGTACGCAAATTATCCACATATTGGCGAACTTGAGAAAGCTGCGCATTTAAGGATTCAATATCATTTTGGCTACGGAAGCTGATCACCGCGCCCGCCAGCAACTCACCATCCATAATAGCAACTCGGCTAGCTATCACATTCAACCCATTGAATTCGCAAACTATATCATGATGATTTTTCGCAATTTCTTTCGTGAAAAAGCCTGCAGGAGAAACATAGTCAGAAATCGGTTTACCGATTAACTGTTTTGCCGACTCACTCAGCGCTAACATTTTTCTGGCATTATGGTTGATATTGATAATTTTCCCATAACGGTCAACGGCAATAATGCCTTCAAACATCGCATCAAAAATCCCCTTTTGCACCAACACTAATTGGGTTATTTCTTCGGGTTCCATGCCGAGCATTTGCCGCTGAATTAATCGGGCGAATGCCCAAGAGAGAAATAACAAAATCACCAACACCCCTAAAAATGTTGCGGACGTTTGTACAAATACCTCCGCTAATGAGGTATCTATTTTGGTAGTGAGATAACCGATGGAAACAACGCCAATGACTTTACCGTTCTCATCAAAAATAGGCGTTTTTGCACGTACCGCATTCCCCATGGAGCCTTCGCCTTTAATAAAATAGCTTTCGCCATTTTCTAGCGCCCCCGGTTTATTCCATTGCATTGGGTAGCCAATCTTTTCACTATTCGGATGATATAAACGAACGGAATGTTCATCGCCAATAACGACATAGTCATAGCTGGAATCTTGATTGAGCTTATCGGCAATAACTTTTAGCTTAGGAATATCTTTATCTTTTACAGAACTGACGATGCCATCCAATGAAGCGATCATTTTTGCTTGGCTCATTGCTAGCACGCGAATGTTCGCCATCATGCGGTTTTCTGTGGTATCCGTAAAATATTTACCTAACCCAAACGTCAATAACACGGAAGCCAGTAACAATAGAAGAAAGACTCTTCCAGAGAATGAAAAAATATTCCCTTTTTTAAATGGGATCTGTGAAAACTCTGTTTTCATCTCGTCTCTCTATAACTCGCTAAAAAGTAAAATTATTGTTACACGTCAAAATACCAATAACGAAGATAAAAGATAACGTAGTCCGCTTAGTAATGCACATAATATTAATTAAAAACATTAAAACCACTGAGTAAAATTCATAACTCTCAATTAAAAACATTAAAACCATTAAACAAATACAAACTCATTTTAGAAACATGAAATAGGTCAAATATATTATATGCAGGGTATTTAATATGAATATTGAAAAGGATAATTAAATAAAAATTGAGAACTTAGGTAATTAACGGTAAGCCAAAAATATTTATTTAATTAACTTTAACATTAGCAACATTTTTAATACATCTCTAAATGAGATGCAGGATACCATTATGTTCGACAACATAACGTTTAACCAAGTAAAACGTCATGAGAACAGAAAACTCAATGATATCACTCAGTTTTTAAAAGAGAATGATTTAGACATTGATGCCAGCGTTGACGTCTTTATTACGATCACACGTAACGAAAAGTTAATTGCCTGTGGTGGTCTCGCGAAGAATGTCATTAAATGCGTTGCTATTAGCGATGAAGTTCGTGGTGAAGGTTTAGCTTTAAAATTAGCGACTGAATTGGTGAACCTCGCTTATGAAAATAATACCACTCACCTATTTATCTATACCAAATACCAAAATGAAGAGCTATTTCATCAATGTGGGTTTCATACCATTGCCACTGTGCCCAATGTGATGGTTTTAATGGAGAATAGCTGCTGTTATTTAAATCGCTATATTAAAAGTTTAAAAGCCCAATATAAAGCGGGGAAAAAAATTGGTGCTATCGTGATGAATGCTAACCCATTCACATTAGGGCATCGTTACTTAATTGAACAAGCTTCAAAGAACTGTGATTGGCTACATTTATTTGTTGTCAAAGAAGATACTTCCCGTTTTCCGTATAAAGTTCGCCTGAAATTAATTGAAGAAGGCACAAAAGGAATTAATAATCTCACTATCCATAAAGGTTCGGAATACATTATTTCACGGGCAACCTTCCCTTGTTATTTTATTAAAGACATTACTGTCGCCAACAACTGTTATACAGAAATCGATATTAAGATTTTTCGCCAATATATTGCTCCGGCATTGGGAATTACCCATCGTTTCGTCGGCTCAGAGCCATTTTGCCAAGTCACTAACCAATATAACCAAGACATGCGCTACTGGCTGGAAACCGATGAAATGCCATTCCCACCCATTGAACTGGTCGAATTCCCGCGGACAGTGATCGACGGCACGGCGGTTTCCGCCTCGCAAGTTCGAAAACTGCTCGCTAAAAAAGATCTTGCGGCGATCAAGCCGATTGTGCCTCCTGCCACGTATCATTATTTACAAGAGATGCTAGCAGCGCAGACACCGTCGCCTACCCCCGCACTACAAGCTTGAATTAGTTATAGGTGAAATATGAAGATACTACACGCAGCGGTTGCCGGCACACTCGAATCCAGTGATGTCATGGTACGAATCGAGCCTCTTGAAGACACTCTCGAGGTCTCATTGCAGATCACCAGCAGTGTTGAAAAACAATTTGGTGATGCCATCAATGCCATCGTGCTTGAAATGATTGAAAAATACGATATTCAAGGCGCTGAAATTGTGGTGGATGACAAAGGTGCATTGGAGTGCGTACTACGTGCTCGCCTCGAAGCCTTACTGGCTCGCGCCTGTGATCTCGATGCTCTGCCATGGGAGGATAAATAATGACACCGGAAAGAAAAAGCCGCACTCGCAGAAGTATGCTGTTCGTCCCAGGCTCCAATGCCGCGATGCTCAGTAACTCCTTTATTTATAAAGCAGATGCCCTGATGTTTGACCTCGAAGACTCTGTCACCATTCGAGAAAAAGACACGGCGCGTCGTCTGGTGTATCACACACTGCAACACCCGTTATATCAAGATATTGAAACCATCGTACGCGTTAACGCCCTCGACTCCGCTTATGGGGTTGCTGACCTCGAAGCCGTCGTTCGTGGTGGTGCCGACATTGTGCGCTTACCAAAAACCGATACCGCACAAGATATTATTGATATTGAAAACGAAATTCTACGCATTGAAAAAAGCTGTGGGCGTGAAGAAGGTAGCACCGGGTTACTCGCGGCTATCGAATCCCCGATGGGGATCACCCAAGTCGTCAATATTGCTCACGCTTCTCCAAGATTAATAGGCATCGCATTAGGTGCCGAGGACTATGTCCGCAATTTGCGCACCGAGCGGTCTCCAGAAGGCGTTGAACTCCTCTATGCTCGGTGCGCCATTTTACAAGCTGCGCGTTCTGCCGGTATTCAAGCCTTTGATACCGTCTATTCTGACGCCAACAATGAAGAAGGCTTCCTCAAAGAAGCCGCTCTCATTAAGCAGCTTGGTTTTGATGGCAAATCATTAATTAACCCAAGACAAATTGAGTTACTGCATAACTTGTATGCCCCAACCCAAAAAGAAGTCGACCATGCACAGCGTGTCGTGGACGCCGCTGATGCCGCAGAGCGAGAAGGCAAAGGCGTCGTTTCCCTCAACGGTAAAATGGTAGACAGCCCTGTAATTGAAAGAGCCCGCTTAGTGTTATCACGCGCGGCATTATCAGGCATTCGGGAAGAGTGAGGCAGAATATTATGACAACCAATACATTGCGTCAGGCTCGCGTATCAGCCTACTTAGCACCTAAAGACGATGCATTACTGCGTGAATTCAAAGACATCGGTAAAGTTCAACAGCAAGTTCAAAAACCACGCAACCGCAAACTGTGTGATGACCTGCAAGTGGCTATCCGCCGTTCAGGATTAAAAGATGGCATGACCATCTCTTTCCACCACGCTTTCCGTGGCGGTGACTTAACCATCAACATGGTGATGCAAGTGATTGCCGAAATGGGCTTTCGCAACCTCACCTTAGCATCCAGCTCACTCAGCGCTTGCCACTCGCCACTGGTTGAACATATTCGCCACGGCGTCGTCACTAAGATTTACACCTCTGGCTTACGCGGTCCATTAGCCGAAGCCATTTCTCGTGGCGAATTAGCAGAACCTGTACAAGTTCACTCCCATGGTGGACGCGCCAACCTTGTTCATAGCGGCGAATTAAAAATCGACGTGGCATTTATCGGCGTTCCGTCTTGCGACGAATACGGCAATGCGAACGGATACACGGGTAACGCGAGCTGCGGTTCACTCGGTTATGCCAAAATCGATGCGGAAAATGCCAAAAAAGTGGTCATGTTGACCGAAGAATTTCTGCCTTACCCACATAACCCATCGAGCATTAAGCAAGATGAAGTGGACTACATTGTCAAAGTCAAACGTGTCGGGGATGCCGACAAAATTGGTGCTGATGCCACTCGCATGACCTCCAATCCGCGTGAGTTATTGATAGCGCGTACCGCCGCTGATGTGATTGAAAAATCAGGATTCTTCAAAGAAGGGTTTTCACTGCAAACCGGTACTGGCGGGGCTTCACTGGCGGTTACTCGCTTCCTCGAAGATAAAATGCGCCGTCATCATATTCATGCAGGCTTCGCGTTAGGCGGGATCACCTCCACCATCGTAGACCTTCATGAAAAAGGCTTAATTAAGAAGTTACTCGATGTGCAAAGCTTTGACCGTGCAGCGGCAGAATCGCTCGCACGTAATCCAAATCACATTGAAATCAGTGCCAACCAATATGCTTGCTTTGATTCTAAAGGCGCCTCGGTGGATATGCTCGATGTGGTGGTGCTCAGTGCCTTAGAGATTGATACTCGCTTTAATGTCAATGTGTTAACCGGCTCCGATGGGGTTATTCGTGGCGCATCCGGTGGGCATAGTGACACGGCGGTGGCGGCAAAACTGTCTATCATCGTCGCACCATTAGTGCGCGGTCGCATCCCAACGTTGGTGGACGATGTACTGACTTGCGTTACACCGGGTTCTAGCGTCGATATTTTGGTGACTGACCATGGTATTGCTGTTAACCCAGCACGCCCTGAGCTGAAGCAACAACTGGAAAGCCAAGGCATCAAAACCGTTTCTATTCAATGGTTACGTGAACGCGCCCAATTATTAACGGGCACACCAAACCCTATCGAGTTTACCGATAAAGTAGTGGCGGTGGTGCGTTATCGTGACGGTTCTGTGATTGATGTTGTCCATCAAGTGAAGGAGTAGAACATGTTTTACCCACTGCCTGATACCCAAGAGCAATTTGACATTTCCTTACCTGACTTGCTGGCGAGCCGTGATGCCCGTCAGGCTCGTCAGCAAGAGTGGATTGGTCTCCATCAGGTAACCTTGATTTCATTTACTGTCGTTTTTCCGGGACCGGTTAAAGACAATCAACTGGTCAGAGACATTTTTAATCAAGGCTTAAATGCGCTTAAGCAAGTTGCTTCATGCAGGCAGTGGGTACTTTTATCACAACAATCATTCCCTTTCACTACCGGACCGGAATGTTTAGTCGCCGTCAATGCCGATGCCTTTGAGGTCAAAAAAGCCTTAATGGAAGCGGAAGAATTATCCCCCGTCGGCCGACTTTGGGACTTTGATGTTTTTGATGCAAATGGTGTTTTATATTCTCGCAGCCAATTCAATTTACCGACTAGGCGCTGCTTGATTTGTGACAATGAAGCCAAGGTGTGCGCGCGCCAACGCAGCCATTCCCTTGAAGACATTTTGCGTCGTATTGAGGAGTTAGCCTATGCTCCAGCAAAAAATTAGCCAGCAACGTACGCTAAATGATGACGTGGTAAATCACTATAGCCAACTGGCTTGGCAAGCGATGCTTGCTGAAGTCAACTTAACCCCTAAACCAGGCTTGGTGGATAAATGCAACACTGGTGCCCATAAAGATATGGCACTGACCGATTTTCATTTAAGTGCCAATGCGATTGCAAAATTCTTTCCGCTATTTTTGCATGCAGGTTATGAACATTATCAATTACCGATTAACCAGCTACTTCGCCAAATTCGCGGTATCGGTATCGATTGTGAAAAAGCGATGTTTCGCGCCACCCAAGGCGTAAACACCCACAAAGGCTCAATTTTTTCATTAGGTTTAGTGCTCACTGCGGTGGGGCGTTTATTCGGGTTACAGCAACGAGTTACGCCCAGCGCAATTAGCCACGTCGTTTCTGGCATGTGCCAAGGATTAACCGCTGAGCTGCAACAGCCTGCGGAGCACCCAACAGCAGGGCAGCGTTTATTCCAACAATATGGATTCACTGGCGCCCGAGGGGAAGCAGAACAAGGTTATCAATTGGTGATAGCCCATTCACTGCCCCATTATTTGAAACAACTGGCAGAGGGTAAACAGGCTGATATCGCCCTACTCGATACGCTGATTTTGCTGATGAGCCTCAATGACGATACCAACATCGCCAATCGCGGTGGCATAGCGGGGCTTCAGTGGGTAAAACAACAAGCAAGCAACCTATTGCAGCAAGGGATCCAAGACGAGCAGGATTTTAGCAAAGTCCAACAATTTGACTTGCAGTGTATTGAAAAGAATTTAAGCCCCGGAGGCAGTGCAGATTTATTAATTCTAACGTGGTTTTTTGCGCGATTACCTACGAGTGCTTATTTAGCTTCATAAATAAAAATAACTTAAATATTCATTAACAAAGGAACAAACATCATAAAATTGATTAATTAAAACCAGAGAAAATAATTTTTAAATAAAAACTGATTTTGCTTTTCAATCATTAATAACATTTCTGTTAATAAGCGTTAACCAATAGTTTTATTAAAAAAATAACACTATTCAAGATACCGCTATATCCAGAAATAGGTTTCCACACATTTTAGATATTCGTTTTATGTGATTTAAGAAATTTAAAGTTTATATTCTTGAAGGATTAGCCTATGCAAAAAGATAAAATATGGAAGCTATTAGTTTTAATAGCCATTCCAATAATCATTGCCTTAATACCGACGCCCGCTGGGCTACCGAGTATTGCATGGCTGTTATTTGGTCTGTACCTTGCCGCCATTGTGGGGCTGGTATTAAAACCTTATTCCGAGCCTGTGATCTTGTTAGCCACGATTGCTGCCAGTGCGGTGATCATCGGTGTAACAGGCACTAAAGACGTCAAAGTTGGCGAAGTTCTAAGTGGTTACTCATCCGGTACAACGTGGTTAGTTTTCGCCGCGTTCACCTTGAGTGCCGCGTTCGTCATAACCGGTTTGGGTAAGCGCCTCTCCTATATCCTGATTGGAAAATTAGGTGGCACCACTCTTGGACTGGGTTATGTCACCGCTATCCTTGACTTGATTATTGCGCCAGCAACGCCATCAAATACCGCGCGTGCTGGTGGGATCGTCTTCCCTATCATCAACAGTGTGGCGGTTGCATTAGGGTCTGATCCTGAAAAAAGTCCCCGTAAAGCAGGCCACTACTTGCTGGTAAACGTGTATATGGTGACCAAAACCACCAGCTATATGTTCTTAACAGCTATGGCACCAAACGCGCTAGCATTAGCGATGATGACCGACATTATGGGTATCCATTTAAGTTGGGGTGGCTGGGCATTAGCCGCTGCCGTGCCGGGCTTAATCATGTTGATCCTCACTCCGTTGATTATCTACAAACTGTATCCACCTGAATTGAAAAAGGTGAATAACAAAGAGATCGCAGCAAAAGGTTTAGCCGATTTAGGTCCAATGACCATGCGTGAAAAACTGCTCAGCATTATCTTTGTGCTAGCGTTATCAGGCTGGATATTCGCAGATAAAATCGGTGTGAGCGCCTCAAGTGTCGCCATTGCGGTCATGGCATTAACACTGATCCTCGGTGTCGTCACTTGGGATGATGTACTGAAGAACAAAGGTGGCTGGAACACTCTGATTTGGTACGGTGGTATTATCGGTATGTCCGGTGTGCTCACCAAAGCAGGCTTCTTCAAATGGTTAGCCGATGTGATGAGCGAACACCTCTCCTTCGGTGACCAAGCGATGTTAGCGTTCTTTGTCATCATGTTTATCAGTGTCGCTATTCGCTACCTGTTCGCCTCTGGTGGTGCCTATGTGGCGGCGATGGTACCTGTTTTTGCCACCGTTGGTATGGTCGCAGGCGCACCGCCGATGCTGTTAGCGCTGGGCCTACTGTTCTCTAACGCTTACGGCGGCAGCTTAACCCATTACGGAGGCGCGGCAGCCCCAATCGTCTTCGGTGCAGGCTATAACGATATTCGTTCTTGGTGGATCATTGGTGGGATTATCGCATTCCTCAGCTTATTAGTTCACATGACTATTGGTTTAGGTTGGTGGGAAATTCTTATCAATATGGGCTTAATCTAATCGCCCTTACCCCATAAAAAAGATGGAGTGCAATATAACGCACTCCATTTTTCTTACGGTAAGGCGTTCAAAAAGGACGCGTGATGAAACAAATTCCTTGTACATTAATGCGCGGAGGCACATCAAAAGGTGTCTTTCTCCTCGCGAATGATCTCCCGACCGACATTCAACAACGTGATGAACTGATCTTAGCGATTATGGGCTCCGGTCATCCTTTACAAATCGATGGTATTGGTGGCGGTAGCCCGCAAACCAGTAAAGTGGCCATTATTAGCCCATCGACACACCCAGATGCAGATGTTGACTACCTTTTTGCACAAGTCGCCATTACTGAGCGCATCGTCGATACTGCCCCTAACTGCGGTAATATTCTGTGTGCGGTCGGGTCATTCTCGTTAGAAAAAGGGTTAGTACCTATCACCGGAGATGTGACCACCGTCAGGGTGCGTAACGTCAACACCAATACCTTTATCAACGCCACCATTCAAACCCCTAGTGGGCAAGTGGAATATAACGGTAATGCAACTATTGCGGGTGTTCCCGGTCAGGCTGCCCCTGTTGGTTTAACTTTTCTTAATGCCAGTGGAACCAAAACAGGGAAACTTTTTCCTACCGGAAATATGGTTGATCTCATTGATGGTGTTGAAGTTTCTTGCCTCGATATGGCGACGCCTGTGGTGCTTATCGATGCCCCACAACTGAATAAAACGGGGTATGAAACGGCGGAGCAACTTGAAGGCGATAGCGAGTTTATGCAAAAGCTGGAGCACCTTCGCCTGCAGGCTGGCGTACTGATGGGGTTAGGCGATGTCAGTAAAAAAGTGATCCCTAAACCGATTTTGGTCTCTCCTGCTATTCACGGCGGCACCATTAATGTGCGCTATTTTATGCCCCATAAATGCCATGGTGCGCTAGCAGTAACGGGCGCGATTGCCATTGCCACAGGCTGCGTGATTTCAGGCACCGTTATCGAGCGTTATCTTCAAGGAAATGTGGATATGCAGAAAATTGCCATTGAACATCTTAGTGGTAAATTTGAGGTAACGTTAAGTAACCCGACGGATAAGCCTGAAGGCCTACAAGCCTCGATTATCCGCACGGCCAGAAAATTATTTGAAGGGAAGGTTTTTGTGCCTTGATGGCGAACTGATTGTCCTGCCTCTTTGACAGAGGCAGGATGATAAAACTTACTTCACCCGCTCACTCAAAAATTCACCATTGATAAAATAGGAAACTTGATGAGCTTCATCAGGGGTCGGTATTTCCAGTTTCCCCGCCATTCTTTCCATCACATTTTCCGGTACCGCATACTTGCGCTGGCGATTTTGCTGCTGCCACTGCTTGTACGGCACTTCCAGATAAATCAAATGCACCTTAGCTTGGTAGCGGGCAAATAAGCTGATCATGCTTTCGCGTAATGAGGCACTTAGCGAGGTCGCATTCCAGATGAAATCCTGTTTGCTACGCAAATAGACTTTCGCCTGCTCTTTCGCTTGCTGCGCGACCCAACCTTGGGCATTTTTATCCGCTGGGCTGATTTTATGCATTCGGCGAATTTCATCCAAGCATACCATCGGTGTTTGAGGGTAATGTTGTTGAATAAAATGGTCTTTCCCCATTCCCGGCAAGCCACATAGCATAATCACTTCGCTACCGTCTTCATCAAACGGTTGATAATCCGGTGTGCCGCGTTGAGTGTAGAAATAGTGAAAGCGTCCCGCCAATGACGCGAAAGCTTTCGGCTGATCCCAACAATCATGTTCACGGCAAAACAGTTCAAATAGCTCGATGCGCGCTAATAAATCCGCTTTGTCTTCGCATTCACGCCCAATAGCATCTGCTTTCGCTAACATACACAACAAGGACATTTCGACCCGTAATGAGGCGGCGTATAAGGCTCGCTCTGGGTCAGGCTTATCCATCAACCATAACGGTAAACCGTGAAAGCGCACTAATGCGGCAATTTGTTCGCGGATAGCAAATGGCGTTTCCACTTCACGAAACAGAATGTTGCGAGCGGATAACTCGCCTTTTTTTGCATGCCCTGGTGAGCGAATCCGCCCCTCTTCTTCTCGTGTGGTGCTACGTTTTTCCACATCATGCAAAAGCGCCGCTGTCCAGACAATCTGCTGATGCGCTTCGGGCAATTGCTGATATTCCGGTAACGCTTCCAGCGCCGCTAATACCATTTGGGTATGAATGGCCACATCCCCTTCCGCATGGTGCAGCGCATCTTGGGGAACACCATGCATATCACGCACAAATTCAAACTGATCAGCAAGTTGCGACCATTCACGCCGTTTTGTCAGTTGCCAACTCATTGGTCACCTCCTTGCATCTCAAACGCTAATTTCGCGCGCTGCCAATTTCGCTTCCAGTGGATATCGGTTTTGACATGGTTTTTACGCACATATTTAAAAACATGCTGCATAAAATCATCCACGGCAAAACCTTGGCGATTGCGCGTTACAATGCCTTCCATGCTGCACGGTTTTCCGGTATGGGTATCCCGTGCAATAAATTGGCTATCTTTCTCTGCCGCGGCGATTAACCCGCTGCTGTATTGCTGGGCAGTGAGCGTTTTGTCGATAGCCAAATGAAGCTCGGGTACGGTCGGAAAATCAAACAGTGAGGCGTAAAACTTCACTTCATCCCAACTGAGCCAATAATCCCCTTGGCGTACGGCGAACACGTAAAAATAATCTTCGATATGTTGGTATTCGATGGAATGCACGGCATACAGATTTTCGCCAAACAATTCGATATCACCCAGGTCATCTTTAATTAATTGCCAACGTTGACGAATTTGTTGCGACCATGCCGACTGAGTCGGAGCGCCATGGGAGCGAGCAAATACGCCGTGACGATTCAGACAATTATTTTCACCATCGAGTTTTTCAGTATGAACCAGTTGTTCAATATTTTGGATATGCGCCCACCAATCGCTATTAATACGATCGTCGCTGGTGGTGCCCGGTGAGAACGGATAGTGATACGTTCTACCATACTTCCTTGATTGCATATTCATTATGCTTTCTCTACAGAAATAACAAAACACAACAAATCTTGTGCAAGATTTGCCTCTGCGATAATTGAGAAATCAAGTGTTGGTATTACATATCTAGTCCGCGAGACGGCCTCATTTTGGGTGTTTTATCAGAAAAACAGCAAGAAATAACTTAGTTGAGGGGGATTCTAAACGAATTAATTAGGTAAAAGCCAGTAACATATTCCTAATTATGCTCGTATTAACCCGCATCACTCAATTGAGATTCATCCAGTGGGTACTTCACCACCACTTTGTTGCAATATAAACAGCGGTCGCTGAGTGTAAGTGGCTCTTGCCCTTTGGTGGTGATTTGCTGCCAAATTTCATTATGACGATAAATCACGCCGCGTTCCCGAACAAACTTATGGTTCTGTTGGTAAATATGGTATTTATTTTCTCGGGGCTCTGAACACAGTAGCTCCCCTTCAATTTGGTGTTCGCCAATGTTAAACACTAACTGGAATGTCGCTTGAGTGGGGTTATACAACACAAGGTCGATATAATTATAGAAAATAGCGGCACCGGATCCAAACGGCAGTACGCGCCCTTCATCCGGAAATGGGTCAAAACTGTGGTTGGCTCGCTCCACAACTTGCAGCGGTGAATGAAGCGCCATCCAGTGGATTAAATTGCTAAGTTGGCAAATTCCTCCGCCAATTCCGCTGCGAGCTTCTCCGTAGGAAAGCTCCATTCCTTCCACAAATCCGCGTTTGGCAGTAGGTTTGCCCACAAGGCGGCAAAATGAAAAATATTCCCCCGGTGCGATAGTGACGCCGTTCATCGTTTCAATCGCAATGCCGAGGTTTATCACTTTGTTATGCTGCAATCGAAGGTCTGATTGACCCAACTTGCGGATAAGGCGTGATGTGTGTTTATGGTAACGGTATTCCAGCGGTTGCTCCGCCAAATTGCGGGTATATTTTCGCCCTGAAAATGCCCAATGCCAGCGCCTAAGTAGCCGTTTTTGATTCACACGCAGCCAATACAAGATAGGATGATAGGAAGAAAGTGGTCTGCGCATGTCGAGCCTTATAGGTTTCAGATAATAAAGGCATCTTCACATAATTCCCTCATCATCAATATAGTCACTGTCCGATAATTAATGTTCCACTTAGCAACTGTTTACTCTCACCGCTTTCTGTTTATTTTCCCTATCTTCTATCTTTCCAGATTTTAGGTTTTTCCTTAGTTTCCCCAAACATTGGCTCTATGGATTTTGTGCTGTAGCAAGGCGGCGAGTGCAGCTAATCCCTAGGAGCATACATAAGTATGTGACTAGGGTTAGTAAGCGAAGCCAACACCGCTACAGCGCAAAAGACGACGAGCGGATCAATAGAGACCTAAAACCCCACCGATGGCGAGTGTGAAAAAACTGAACACCCAAATCCACCCGAACGAATACCGCAAATGACGTCCCATATCAATCCCCGCCAGCCCCATCGCCAGCCACGCGGCTGGTGAGAACGGGCTCACAAACGTCCCCGCGTTATTTCCTATCGCCATGGCGTACACTACCGCTGAAGGATCAACCCCTGCCGTCGCGGCAATCTGCTGAATAATTGGCAACAATGCAAAATAGTAAGCGTCAGTACTGGTGAAAATATCCATAGGTACGCCGAGGATACCCACAAAAATATGAATTTTTGATACCCATTCCGTTGGCAGAATTGATGTCAGATCCATCGCAATGGATTTCAACATTCCACCATCAGATAAAATACCTAAAAATGCCCCAGCGGCGAGAATAATTGCCACCATACCTAACGCCTGAGGTGCATGTAGGGAAAGCACCTTCATCTGCTCTTTGGGGTTTGGATAGTTAATTAATAATGCTAAAGAAAGCGCAATCATAAACACATATGGTGCTGAAAGTAGCCCGAATGCTAAACAAATAATCGCCCCGACAATTAATCCACCATTAATTAATGGCTTTTTAGGTTTATGGACAGTATCAGCCACATCTGCGATTTGTTCACTCTCACCTAACAGTGAATCCATTTGATACGGTGTAGTGCCATTTAATGCGGCCGCAGCAATACGGCGCTTTTCACGCATTCCCATAATGATGGCAAATACCACAGCGCCACCCATACCAATCAATTGTACGGGAATTAAGCCTTGCCATAGTGTAGAGGCATCAATGCCTGTTACCGCTGACGCACGACCTAGTGGCCCGCCCCACGGCACCATATTCATGATCCCCATACTTGCGCACATCAGCAGCAACATTAGGTATGGGCTCATACCTAATTGTCGGTATAGCGGTAATAATGCCGGAATAATAATTAAAAACGTTGCGGCGCCAGAGCCATCTAAGTGCACTACCCCCGCTATCAACGTGGTCATAATACAGACGATAATCACATTACCACGGGTCATTTTGACCATCATGCGGATCAGTGGGTCAAAAATATGTAAGTCCTTCATCATGCTGAAGAACAAAATGGCAAACAAAAACATCGCTGCCACTTTTGCCACTTTATTAATGCCGCTTTCGAAGAAGACCGAGATTTCACCAATGGAATATCCCGCGAGCAGTGCACCAATAAAAGGAATACAAGACATTGCAATAATTGGGCTAGCTTTACCCATCATCAGTAAAGTGACGATTGTCACGATGATTAAAATACCAATAATTGTTAACACATTGACCTTCCTTTTTAGAATTATATTTTCACAGGCTAATACACGTTGTTGAAAATAAATCAGCTACACTTTTATAGTTGTAATTTTATTTTCATCTCCATGGCTCTTTTTACATAAAACTAATATTACGCAGGGTTAATCATTGCTTATATAAAGCCCCTATATAGGTTGCAAGATGAAAATTATTTTTTTGCGGCGGCAATATTGATTTCAAGGTAAATAAAATCATTGAATAGAATAGAAATTCAGAGTGAAAACCTATTAGCACCATAAAAACCATAAAACTGAATTAAGTTTATCACTCTTGATTTATCATGGAGTTAACAAAGAGAGATACACTAAGCGAGTATTTATCATGATTTGAAATGGCACATTGCTATATATCTATATTCTATCCCTCGTACTTCTATTCATAATAAAAAATAGCAAGCAGAGATTTATACTTTTTATTCTTTTCCTCAAAATTATCTTTGCGTTATTGCTTTTTCAGCTTGCTTATAACGAAAAATTTTTTTGAATACCTAAATTTGCCGCTTTATCACAAGAATGCTCTTCCTTTTTTTGTATACTGTCAGAATTATCTTAAGTTTCGTTATAAGGAAAAAGGAATGAGTTACCTATTTTCACCAGCTAACTTAGGTCAAGTTCAGCTAACTAACCGTATTATTGTGCCACCTATGTGCCAATATTCCGCACATGAAGGTCTCATCAGTCCTTGGCATCAGGCTCATTATATGAACCTTGCCTTATCCGGCGCTTCCCTTGTAATTGTCGAAGCTAGTGCTGTAAATTCCGATGGGCGAATTACTTACCAAGATTTAGGTTTATGGAATGATGCTCAAACGCAGGCGTTTAAAACCCTGTTAACGAACATCAAAAGTTTTGCCAATGCAAAATTAGGGATTCAAATTGCCCATGCAGGCAGAAAAGCATCCTGCGCACTACCGTGGGAAGGTGGGCAAAACTTAGCACCAGAAGATCAGCATGGTTGGCAAACAGTCGCGCCATCCGCCCTGCCTTTTGGTGGCAGCTATCCACCGAAGGCTCTCACAGTGAATGAGATCCACGAAATCACCCAACAGTTTGTAGATTCCGCAAAACGCGCTGAACAAGCGGGTTTTGATTTAATTGAAATTCATGCAGCTCATGGCTATTTACTGCATGAATTCCTATCTCCTATCGCTAATCAGCGACAAGATGAATATGGCGGCAGTTTTGCTAACCGTACTCGATTTTTAGTGGATGTATTTCGTGAAGTGCGTGCGGCAGTCAGTCCAAATATTGCTGTCGGTATCCGTATTTCAGCGACGGATTGGGTCGCCGGGGGCTGGGATTTGACACAATCGATTGAACTCACTGAGGTGCTAGAAGAATTAGGGTGCGATTATATCCACGTATCTTCCGGTGGATTGTCAGATAAGCAGCAGATCCCCGTCAGTCCAAATTACCAAGTGCCACTGGCACAAGCAATTCACGAACATACCGATATGCCAGTGATTGCTGTAGGACTGATCACCGAGCCTCATCAAGCAGAAGCGATTATTGCGACAGGGCAAGCTGACTTTATTGCGATTGGTCGCGGTATTTTATACGAGCCACGCTGGCCATGGCGTGCCGCCAGTGTGCTCAATGAACAAATTAATGTAGCACCACAATATTTACGCTGTGCTCCGCATCAATTTAAGCAGCTATTTAAATAAGCGTTGATTTAAAAACCAGTCCTAAAAACAGTAAAGCCACGGGATTTTTCATCACCGTGGCTTTATTTAACAATGACTAAAGCTATTCAATTAACGCGCGTTAGTTGCACACTCTTGAACAAATGAAATCATAGTTTGTTGGAATTCAGGCGCAGCGGCGGGTGATTTTTGCAGTTCGCTGTCTAAACGTTTAAATTCTTTTAAACCATATTTTTCAACAGTTTTATCGTAAGCACAGCCACAGATTGCGCTAATAGCTTGTGCGGTTTCTGTATCAGATTCGCCCGCTGCTTTTACACAGTTGTTTACGAACTCAGAACGATACTCTGCAATCTCTTTTTTCTCGTCTGAACACGCTGACAACAATGCCATCATACCCGCCATACCCAATACTAATGCTGTCTTTTTCATTTTTAACCTATTTATCTTTGTTTATCTTCGTTTATATCGGGTTAACATTAAAACCCTACAACATACCTTAGTATTAATCATAGCTGCTTTAAATTAAAAAAGCTTGTTTCCATTGAATATTTAATTGCCCTATTTATTTCAATTAATTCACTAATTTAAGGTTTAAATTTTATGATTTTTCGCCCTGTAAGATATAATTTCACTCACAGTCTATAGAGGATAAAAAAGCCGGAAGATAATTCCGGCTTTTGATGAATAAGTATTTTTAGTTAATCTTCAATGGCATTACCAGTAACCCAGGAATTTCCACCAAATACTCCCTAAACTGATCCAAATAATTAAGTTAACCACACTCATCACAAAGCCTGCTTTCCACCATTCGCCCAGTGTGGCATAGCCCGAACCGAAGATAATCGGTGCTGTACCCGTGCCGTAGTGAGTTAATGACATCATTAAGGATGAGGAGAATGCTAAGGTTAAACCTAACAGCATTGGCGGTGCACCTAATGCGAGACCCGCCGCAAAGAACGCACCAAACATTGCGGTAATGTGCGCCGTAGTACTGGCGAAGAAATAGTGGGAGTAAACATAGATAAGCACCAAAATTAAGGTACCCCAAACCCAACTAATTCCCATGCTATCAATGGAGCTTCCCACTGTGACAGACATCCACTTAATCAGGCCTAATTTACCCAAGAAGCTTGCCATCATCACCAGTGCGGCGAACCAAACAACGGTATCCCATGCCCCTTTATTTTTCAGGACATCATCCCAGTTAATCACCCCAGTGCCCAATAATACGCTCAGACCAATAAAGGCTGCCGTCGTCGCATTCACGCTAAATGATGGACCAAACAGCATTTCAGGAACCCCTGCCCACATCATTAATAACAGGATGAAAACCCCTAAAGTGATCATTTCTGGCAGTGAAATCGGGCCTAATTGTTGTAAACGCTCTTTGGCGAAATTAGGCGCATCCGGTGTAGAAGTAATTTCTGGCTTATACATGAAGTAAATAACCAGTGGCATTAAAATCAAAGAGACAATCGCCGGTACGAATGCCGCAATCGCCCACATTCCCCAAGTTAGCTCATTACCTTTACCCGCTTCACTGACAATTAAGCTCACAATCAATGGGTTCGGCGCTGTTGCCGTAATAAACATCGCAGAGGTAATTGGGTTGATATTGTAGTTCACTAAAGAGAGGTAGCGCCCTATTTTCCCTGAAGTGCCGTCTTCCGCCTTAGATCCAAAACTGTCTGAAATCGAACGCATAATCGGGTGAATAATTCCCCCGCCTCGCGCGGTGTTACTTGGCGTCACCGGTGCAAGAATGGTTTCTGCAATAGCCAATGAGTATGCAATCCCAATGGTTTTTTTACCAAACAGAGAAATAACGTAATAACCAATACGCGCTCCCAGCCCCGTTTTATTCAAGCTCATGGAGACCATGATGGAAATACCAATCAGCCAAATCAGGTCATTGGAAAAACCACTTAATGCATCTGCAATCGCGCCTTTCGTCGATTCTGGATTGGTGACGCCTGTCGCGGCCACCAATGAAATCGCAACGATAGAAACACCACCAATCGGTAACGCTTTACCGATAATCGCGGCGATAGTTCCGACAAACAGGGCTAATAAATGCCATGCATTCGGATTAACACCTTCAGGAACAGGAATAGCAAACCAGATAATTAACGTAATCGCGACGGCGATTAAGGTGGGTATCGGTTTTAACGGGGTCAGTTTATTCATAAGGGTATCCATACAGTTTTTGAGATGGAATGACAGAGAAAGTGCAATATATATTTTTTTATTCTCAGTTGATGTTAGCAAATAATCATCTGAAAATATTGATCGTTATCATTTGGTTACTGAGTTTCATATGAATTTCAAGCTATTATGTAACAAAATGTAATTGAAATTCACAAACAGTCACACTCCCTTAAAGTGAGTTAAAAGCGGCTGCAAAATAAAAACGAGTAACATTTATACGTAAAAACGTCACTAACTCTTCCATCGGATTAAAGCGATTAAATATTAGAATATTTTCCAAAACTCAATTAATATACAAAAATTCAATAATTATTGATATTTACCTATCTAAAACTTAATGCTGAATCGAATTACTCATAATTAATCAAGAATAGCAATAAAGCACCTTGTAAATAGATTTACTTTAGTTTATTAGAGCGGATAAAAACCAAACAGGCTAATTGATTAATGAAATTGTTTAGCTCAAGCCCTAAGCTATTAAGGTAAATATATTGTTATCTCATGGGCAGCCAATTCATTACCCAATAAGATAATAGTTATAAGTAATAATCACCTCCACATTAATAACGCACTTCTCTATTTGTATCATTATGTGGCTACGTTTTCTTATGGGCAGCTAAGCTAGAATGAATCAGACTACTCATTTAAATAAGCCCTTTAAATAAAGGAGATTGAAATGACATTTGACGATAATCATTATAAGAGCCAACAACAACCTTGCATCGTTTTAAGCACAACTAATAGCCAAGAAAGTGCGATAAAAATTGCACAATACCTGTTGAATAACCACCTTGCTGCCTGTGTTTCATTATTACCAGAAATGAAATCAGTCTATTTGTGGAAAGGAAATGTGACGGAAGATAATGAAATTCTATTACTGATAAAAAGTACAATTGGTAATCAACAAGCGTTATTTGATGCAATCAAGGAAATTCATCCCTATGAAATTCCTGAATTAATTCGGCTAGACCCTAACCAAGTTGAGGATAATTATTTACAGTGGCTGGTTAATTCTGTCCGTTAATATTCATACTTGCCATATTATTTTCGGTTTACATTCATTTTTCATATAGCAATTATGATCATTTTTATTAGCTGGTCAGCTTTGGTAAATACAAAATTAGTGTTATATAAGTAGTCTCGCTTAATATTTATTTTCCTCCTTCGTTTGGAGGATTTTTTTGTCAGATTGACACCAATAGCGTTAAATTTTAGATTACACATCCAAATATGAACCTTTCAATTCAATACACTACCCTTTATTAAATAAAAAGTATAAATCTGTTTTATATCTTATTTCGAATACTTGCCTTGCCCTATTCACTCCAAGCGTCATAGCTCATTTCCCTAACTTAACTGTGGATAAATAGCACAAAGGGTGAGGACGTCCCCTCACCCATAAAATACGTCACCCATAAACTACGTTTTAGCCTGCTCTAGCTGCCTGACTACCCGCTTTAAAATAGGGAGCCTGGCTGGGTGCTAAAGGCTCTCGACCGCGAATTTTGTCCGCTATTTTTTCCGCAATCATAATGGTTGTGGCATTTAAATTGCCTGTAATAATCAACGGCATAATGGACGCATCAATCACTCGCAGGTTATCAATCCCATGAACACGCCCTTCACCATCGACAACCGCCATCGCATCCGAGCCCATTTTACACGTTCCACAAGGATGAAACGCCGTTTCCGCGCATTCTCGTACAAACTGATCAAGTTGCTCATCGGTGACAATGTGCTTACCGGGGCTGATCTCTTCGCCTCGATACGGGTCTAACGCTGGCTGAGCCATAATTTCCCTTGTGATGCGGATCGCTGCACGAAACTCTTCCCAATCCTGCTCACAAGACATGTAATTGAACAAGATGCTAGGGTGTTGATGCGGGTCACGAGATTTTATCTGCACTCGGCCACGACTTGGCGAACGCATAGATCCCACATGAGCCTGAAAGCCATGCTGATTCACCGCATTGCTGCCATTGTAGTTAATCGCCACTGGCAAAAAGTGAAATTGAATATTTGGCCATGCAAATTTTTCACTGCTACGAATAAACCCGCCCGCTTCAAACTGATTACTGGCACCAATACCGGTACCTTTAAATAACCACTGCGCACCAATCATCGGCTGATTAAACCATTTCAATGCGGGATACAGGGAAACGGGTTGCTTACATTCATATTGCAAGTACATTTCCAGATGGTCTTGCAAATTTTCCCCCACACCTTCCAGATACTGAATGGGAGGGATCTCAAACTGATCCAGCACCGTTTTAGGGCCGACACCGGAGCGCTGCAAAATTTGCGGGGAGGCGATAGCCCCAGCGCATAGCAAAATTTCTTTACGCGCCTTCGCCACCTGCACTTGCTGATGGTTTCCTAAATAATACTTCACAGAAACCGCTTTTTTCCCTTCAAACTCAATGGTATCCGTAGTGGCATGGGTAACTATCGTCAAGTTTTTACGGCTGCGAGCTTGGTCTAGATACCCTCTGGCTGTACTCGCTCGACGCCCTTTAGGCGTCACCGTACGATCCATCGGACCAAACCCCTCTTGCTGGTAACCGTTTAAATCATCTGTTCTCGGATAACCCGCTTGAACACCCGCTTCAACCATCGCGTGGAATAGCACATTATTTTTGGGTTTTGGCGTCGTCACACTGACGGGACCTTGGTCGCCGTGGTAATCATTTCCACCAATATCGCGGGTTTCTGCTTTACGGAAATAAGGCAAACAATTGGCATAAGCCCAATCTTCTAGCCCTGGTGCTTGTGCCCAGCCATCAAAGTCCATGGCATTTCCACGGATATAACACATGCCGTTAATCAATGAAGAGCCGCCAAGCCCTTTACCACGTCCACATTCCATACGGCGGTTGTTCATATGGGGCTCAGGCTCTGTTTCATACGCCCAGTTATAACGGCGCCCCTGAAGTGGGTAAGCTAATGCCGCTGGCATTTGTGTGCGAAAGTCGAACCGGTGATCCGGTCCCCCTGCTTCAAGGAGCAGCACAGTAACATCAGTATCTTCTGTCAGGCGGGTAGCAAGAACGTTACCGGCTGAACCAGCACCGATAATAATGTAGTCATAGACCATTGTTATCTCCTCTGTTTCAGTCAAATTAAGTGATTAAAAAATGGATGAAAACTCTCCGAGTTCAACTTGAATGGATTTGATTTGAGTGTAATTTTGCAGCGTCATTAGGCCATTTTCACGCCCGACACCGGAATGCTTATAACCGCCCACGGGCATTTGTGCAGGAGATTCTCCCCAAGTATTGATCCAGCAAATTCCGGCTTCCAATTGGTGAATAACACGATGAGCACGGGCAAGATCTTGCGTGACAATTCCTGCCGCTAAACCGTAAATCGAGTGATTTGCTCTCTCAATCACCTCATCTTCTGTGCGGTAACTTAGAATACTCATCACCGGACCAAAAATCTCTTCTTGGGTGATTTGCATCTCATCGGTGCAATCAGTAAACACCGTCGGTGCCACATACGCGCCGTTTGCCAGTGACTCAGTCATCAGACGCTCACCACCACATAACACGGTCGCCCCTTGCGCTTTGCCAATCTCAATATAGCGCAGCACATTGTCCAGATGCTTGAAGCTGACCAATGGGCCAAAATTGGTATTTTCATCGGTTGGTGAGCCAATACGAATGCGAGCAACACGCTCCGTGATTTTGGCTTCAAAGGCGGCTTTCAGGTTTTCAGGGATAAATACCCGCGTTCCGTTGGTACATACTTGCCCGGAGCTGTAAAAATTCGCCATCATGGCGATATCAGCGGCTTTATCTAAATCAGCATCATCAAAAATAATCAGCGGTGATTTTCCACCCAGCTCCATGGTGACCTCTTTAAGGCTTGAGCTAGAGGCATTGGACATCACTTTTTTCCCTGTCGGGACGCCGCCAGTAAATGAGATTTTGGCGATATCAGGATGCTCTGTTAGCCATTGACCCACTTCACCGCCCATTCCCGTGACCACGTTAAACACCCCCGCAGGTAAACCCGCTTCCGTGTAGATTTCCGCCAGCTTTAATGCGGTTAATGAGGTAACTTCGCTGGGTTTAAATACCATGGCGTTGCCCGCCGCCAATGCAGGTGCGGATTTCCATAACGCAATTTGAATGGGGTAGTTCCATGCACCAATCCCCGCAACAACCCCCAACGGCTCACGGCGAGTATAGACAAACGAGGTTTCACGTAGCGGAATTTGCTGCCCTTCTAGAGCGGGGATCAAGCCTGCATAATATTCAAGAACATCCGCACCCGTCACAATATCCACAAAGCGCGTTTCAGAAAGTGGCTTCCCCGTATCGAGGGTTTCTAAATAGGCAAGTTCATCATTACGTTCACGTAAAATATCCACAGCACAGCGCAAGATACGTGAGCGCTCCATCGCGGTCATTGCCGCCCAAATTTTTTGCCCCTGTTTTGCACTTTCCACCGCCCAGTGAATATCGTCGATGCTAGCTGATTGCAAATGTGCAATCACGTCGCCATTGGCTGGGTTGATTGCCTCAAACTGCCCGCATTCAGGTTGTGAACTGTCGACATATCCGCCATGAATGTAAAGCTTATGAATCGGTGGATGTTGCATAACGTCTCCTTTGAAAAATAGTTAGGTCGAATGGTCTCCTGCACGTGCCAGTTGCATATCGATATACTCGTTAGTGATACTAAGCGCTTCCTTCACAGAAAAAGGCTCACTACTCAGTGCACTGCGCAACCATAATCCATCAATCAAGGCAGCCAGTCCTTTAGCAGCACGGCGTGCGTCAGGTTGACTTAGCGCTCGCCCAAACTCATAGCTGAGGTTTGAATATAAGCGACGGTCATTCACTCGCTGTAAGCGGTTCAGATTTGGTTGGTGCATACTGCTCGCCCAAAATGCCAGCCACGTTTTCATTGCGGCTTCACTGATTTGGGTGGAGTCAAAGTTCCCTTCCACAATTGCCTGAATTCGCGCTTTAGGGTTTTCACCACTCAATAATCTGAGCCGCATCGCAATACCAAACCCTAATTGATACTGGATATGGCGCATGGTGGCTTCCAATAAACCGCTTTTATCACGGAAATAGTGGCTAATAATCCCAGTAGACACCCCGGCTTTACGGGCGATCAGCACAAAGCTGGCTTCTTGCATTCCCACTTCGTTGATGACAGCTAAAGTGGCCTGAATTAACTGCTGTTTACGTATCGATTGAACGCCTATTTTCGGCATGGCATGAAGACCTAATAAGACCATTGAACCCATTCATTAAACGATTTTTTAATTGAATGTTCAATCAATATTAACTATTGTTTACAACAATTAATTTACAAATAACTCGAGGAGATACCCGTGAAATTTTAAATATTTACTAATAATTCAACACGTTAGTAAATAATCTAATTTTAAATTTTCATCCAGATAAAACTGTGGAACTGCCAATGACAAATTCAAAAAGTCCAAAAAATGGGCAGAAAGACCAACTTAATCACGTTGTTTTTTTTACCTCCGCCGCCTTAATACTGGCGTTTTCTTTTTTCACCATCCTGATGACTGACACCGCAAATCAATGGATTGTTGCAACACTGGGTTGGGTGTCAAAAACCTTCGGCTGGTATTACTTACTCGCCGCCACGTTATATATTGTTTTTGTGATTTTTATTGCAACTTCACGATTTGGGAATATCAAGCTGGGACCGGAGCAATCCAAACCGGAATTTAGTTTGCTTAGCTGGTCGGCGATGCTATTTGCCGCGGGCATCGGCATTGATTTGATGTTTTTCTCGGTGGCTGAACCGGTCACTCAATATATGTTACCGCCAACGGGTGAAGGCGAAACCCTTGAAGCGGCTCGTCAGTCGATGGTGTGGACACTGTTTCACTATGGACTCACGGGCTGGTCAATGTACGCCTTGATGGGCATTGCACTCGGTTACTTTAGTTATCGCTATAATTTGCCATTAACCATCCGTTCTGCCCTATATCCGATTTTTGGTAATCGAATTAACGGACCGATTGGTCATACCGTCGATATTGCCGCCGTGCTCGGGACGATTTTCGGTATCGCCACTACCCTCGGTATTGGGGTAGTGCAGCTCAATTACGGGCTAAAAGTGCTGTTTGATCTTCCCCAAGGGCTAACTGTGCAAGGTGGTCTGATTTTTCTTTCCGTTATCATGGCGGTGATTTCCGCCACATCGGGAGTCAATAAAGGGATCCGTATTCTCTCGGAACTTAACGTGCTGCTAGCATTGGGGCTGATCCTGTTTATCTTATTTGTGGGGGATACTGAATTTCTGCTCAACGCGCTGGTACTCAACGTCGGGGATTATGTGAACCGTTTTATGGGTATGACCTTGAACAGTTTTGCGTTTGATAGACCGACTGACTGGATGAATAGCTGGACGCTGTTTTTCTGGGCATGGTGGGTCGCTTGGTCGCCTTTTGTTGGGCTGTTTTTGGCACGAATTTCCCGTGGTCGCACCATTCGCCAGTTTGTGATTGGCACTCTAATAATCCCGTTTGTCTTCACGCTACTTTGGCTCTCTATCTTTGGTAATAGCGCTCTGTATGAAATTATTCATGGCAATAAAGCGTTAGCCGAAACAGTATTAGAAGCGCCTGAAAAAGGGTTTTATTCCCTACTCGAGTTATATCCGGGCTTTGGATTGACCGCCTCCGTTGCCACCATTACGGGGTTACTGTTTTACGTGACATCCGCGGATTCTGGTTCGTTAGTGCTAGGGAATTTTACCTCAAAACTGAGTGATATTAATCACGATTCCCCTAATTGGCTGCGAATTTTCTGGTCAGTGGCTATTGGTTTACTCACCCTTGGGATGTTAATGACCGATGGGGTGCCTGCCCTGCAAAATACCACCGTGATTATGGGGCTGCCGTTTAGTTTTGTGATCTTCTTTATTATGGCAGGACTGTATAAGTCATTGCGGTTTGAAGATTATCGCCGCGTCAGTGCCATTAATACCAACGCCCCTGCGCCGCTGTACGGTAACGAGCCGATTAAGTGGAAACAGCGTTTGGGACGCGTGATGAATTTCCCCGGCACCACCTATACCCAACGGATGTTAGATTTAGTCTGTATTCCTGCGATGCAAGATGTGGCGAAAGAGCTGGAGTTGCGTGGTGCTAAGGTGGAATTTGCGATCCACCCTCTTGCCGAAGAAGAGCGACTTAACCATTTAGAGTTAGTGGTCGATTTAGAAGAAGAGCAAAGCTTTATCTACCAAATTTGGCCTCGTCGCTATACGGTGCCAAGCTTTACCTACCGCGCTCGCTCCGGTAAATCCCACTATTACCGCCTTGAAACTTACTTGTGGGAAGGCACCCAAGCTAACGATTTAATGGACTACACCAAAGAACAGGTGATCAGCGATATTCTCGACCAATATGAGAAGCATTTGAATTTTATTCATTTAAGCCGCGAAGCACCGGGGGCGACATTAACCTTTCCCGAAGGAAATTGATAGGGAGCTGATTATTTAAACAATGCAAAAGGCGCCCAATAGCGCCTTTTGTTTGCAACCCAGAGAATACTAATTATTCATTCTGATATTTTTGCTCTAGCATGGATTGAAGCTCGCGCGGGTTGTTCATCCACGATAAATGCCCCGGACAGCCTGCCGCCGTCGGGTTAATATCACAAGGGCGGATGTGATTGAGCAAGGATTTTTCATCTTCATCCCGCTGTTCGAGTAGCGATTGGTAGCTACGATCTTGCTGGGCAATTTTTAATTTCGGGTCAAATTTGAACTTCTGCTCTTCCCGCAGTGAGTCCATTCCTTGGTAGTTTTCATGATATAGGCGATCAACGGGTGATTTTTCTTTAAATGACAAGTCGGTGGCAAAGCCAAAAGGAGCACAGAAAACAAGAAAAAAGACAACAATAACCTTTTTGAACATATGGATACCTACTGTAAATGCATAATTTGGCATTATATGCACTTACTACACATAGGAGTATAAAATATATTTTAAATTTTCAAATTTCATTGCTTATTAAGCAGTTATGAATAATTAGATATAAAATCAATTGATTAAATGCTTATTAATACCCATAGTGATTATTTCTGCACTCTTATTTATTGCTTCCACTATTCTCCATCAAATAGCTCGATGTCATTACGCAAAAATAGAAAGAAAAACAGGCAATTTTCATGATTTCGAGCTAAAACTATATTAGCGTTTTTATTTATGAGGGAATGACATGGAGCCAGTGAATAGCCACATCACCTATAAAGTGAACCATTCGATTTCGGTGGATGATTTTTTGAATTTATTGAAGCAATCTCCACTGGATACGTTTGTGCCCACTGATGATGTCGCGTTGCTGGATTCGATGTTAAATAATGCAGATTTGTTGATCAGTGCTTGGGTGGATGAGCAGGTGGTGGGTTTCGCTCGTGCGATCACGGATTTTAGTTTTTGCTGTTATATCTCTGAAATTGCGGTAGATACTCAGTATCTTCATCAAGGTGTCGGTAAGCATTTGCTGCGCCTAACCGCCGAGGAATTGCCCCCCGAGTGTCATTTAATTTTTCGCTCCACCCCCGACTCCCAAAACACCTACCCCAAACTCGGCTTCACTCCCTGCCCCAACACGTGGCATATCTCCGCCAAAAGCTTTCTAGACAAAATGAAAAGCTAGTTTTTATTTTTTCTTAATTTCGCCCTTGTTTTGCTTTGATTTTTCCCTTGACCTTCCCCAAACATAGCTCTAAATAATTCGCGTTGTGATAAGGCGGCGAATACGCTAAGCCCTGGGAGCATACACAAGTATGTGACTAGGGTTAGCTTATGAAGCCAACACAGTCACAGCGTGAAGTATGACGAGCATTTAAGTCCTCAGCTTAGAGCGCAACCGTTTGATGGCCTGACTGTGGAGCTGACTCACCCGCGACTCCCCCACCTCCAACACCGCACCAATCTCCTTCAAATTCAGCTCTTCTTGGTAATACAGCGTCAGCACCATTTTTTCGCGCTCTGGCAATTGTTCTATCGCCGCCACGATTTGGTCTTTCAGGCTGGATTCCATTAGTAAACTCAGTGGGTTACCACCATCATTTTCATCCATTGAAGGTTCGCAGCTTTCCCCATGCACTTCGTGCCATTCATCGTAGGAGAACAGTTGGCTATTGTTGGTATCTAGCAGTACTTGGCGATATTCCGCCAAATCGATATCCAGCGCTTTGGCAATTTCAGGCTCTGTGGCACTGCGCCCAAGGCTTTGCTCAAGCTCACCAATGGCTTTGGTCATTTCACGGGCTTGGCGACGCACGCTACGAGGAACCCAGTCACGGCTACGTAGCTCATCGAGCATAGATCCGCGGATCCGCTGTACGGCATAGGTGGCAAAAGAGGCACCTAATGAGGCGTCGAAACGTTCTAATGCGTGGAGTAGCCCAATGCCACCCGCTTGAATTAAGTCATCGATATCAACGCTGGCAGGAAGTCGGACTTGCAGTTTCAGGGCTTCATGGCGTATTAGAGGGTAATAACGCTCCCATAGGCTATTTTTATTAATGACACCTTCGGCAGTATATAAATCACTCACAACCTGAATCACCCTTCAAGTTTTAACTAAAGGTAGCCATTATCTGTGTTACGCGTAATTTCAATCCGCAGAGTAAGGCACTAAATCAGCCGTTATTCTTTTTATCCTAAATAAATTTGATGGAGCCCAATATTTTTTGAGTCTATTTTTTGCGTTTTCTTTTGGCCTTGCCCTTGCCTTTGACCTTGCCCTTGCCCTTGCCCTTGCCTTTGACCTTTGTTTTGACCTTTGTTTTGACCTTTGTTTTGACCTTAACAATGCCAAAGCGCGCCCTAAATAATTCGTGTTGCAGCTAGGCGGCAAGCTGGATTATCCCTAGGAGCATACTGAAGTATGTGACTAGGGTAATTTAGTGCAGCCAACAACGCTGCGGCGCGAAGTATAACGGGCAAAAAAAAGACCAGCAAAGCTGGTCTTTAATAAAAAGCTCGATCACGAATTAACGTAACAGGCTCAGAACACCTTGTGGAACTTGGTTAGCTTGTGCTAACACAGCAGTACCTGCTTGTTGCAGAATCTGACCACGGCTCATGTTAGAAACTTCTGTCGCGAAATCAGCATCTTGGATACGGCTACGTGCTGCGCTCAGGTTGTTAACAGAGTTGTTCAGGTTGTTGATAGTAGATTGCATACGGTTTTGTACCGCACCCAGTGAAGAACGGAATGAATCTACAGTTTTTAATGCATCGTCTAATGCAGTTAGCGCCATTTCGTTAGTTGATGCTAAAGTTGCTGCTCCATCAACTTTGGTTTTACCCGCAGTAGTTAGTTCACCAGTTGCCGCATCAAAATCAGTTTTCAAAACTTCAACTAATTTATTATCCACTTTCATGACATATTTACCAGCATCTTCAGTGCCATCAGCCTTCATCATCTGATAAATTTCGCCTTTAGCATTAACTGCTGGAACATCTTTGCTTTTATCACCACCAGCATCTGGTACAGCTGCTTTAACTTCAAGTGTTGCTTTCTTACCTTGAACAGCTGGTTCAGACAGTTTAGTCAAATCTAATTTATCTAAACCTAAAGTGGTTCTATCAATTTGCTTCAAGTTGATGTCGATAGTTTCACCGTCATTTGCACCAACTTGAATTTTCATTGTTGAATTAGCACTTAATACTTTAACGCCGTTAAATTGCGTTTGTTCAGAAATACGGTCAATCTCTTCCATACGCAGTTTAACTTCGTCTTGGATAGATTTTGCATCAGACTCTGAGTTAGTGCCGTTTTTCGCTTGTACAGTCAGTTCACGAATACGTTGTAAGTTATCGTTGATTTCGTTAACTGCGCCTTCCGCGGTTTGTGCGATAGAGATACCGTCGTTTGCGTTACGAGAAGCTTGAGTTAAACCTTTAACGTTTGCAGTGAAACGGTTAGCGATTGCTTGACCCGCAGCGTCATCTTTTGCGCTGTTGATACGTGAACCAGAAGATAAACGCTCAATCGCAGTACCCAGTACACCTTGTGAACGGTTTAAGTTATTCTGAGTAGTCAGAGACAGAACGTTGGTATTGATAACCTGTGCCATAATGTATGTCCTTTTTATCTTAATAGTCGATTAAGCTCGCTGGCTTAACTCGGTAAATGTTGTCAGCAATAACATTATCGGCGGCACCCAAAACCCCTTTAGCCCTTTTTATAAAAATCTTTCATATTTCGAGGCTAAAGCCCGCTGGAATCGGCTTTTCTACACGAAAATTTTTATTAAATTCTTTTTTTATCGTTAATTTCCTCATCATTTTTATTCAATAAGCCTAATTACCTGCCTTTTACGGTTTAACTCCCCCCATTATTATTTCGCCGAATAGTCTAATATTTTTCCCCAATTCGCCGATAAAGGACTAAATACGAATTTATTTTCAGGGTTTATATTCAGGAGAGATTTATGGCAGGCATATCCACACTCGGTATCGGGGCTAACTTAGACTTAAATGTACAAATGGACCAATTGGAGGCGATGGAAAAGCGCCGCCTCGATCCATTAACACAGCAGAAAGCCAGCTATGATGCGCAAATTAGTGCATTTGGTAAGATGCAATCTTCATTAGAAAAACTGAAAAAAGCGGCAGAAGATATCAAGAAGTATGAAGATATCAGCACCACGAAAGTGAACGGCGAATATAAATCTTTTGATGTAAAAACCGATGGTAAAGCGGTTGCTGGTGTACATGATGTTAAAGTCACCCAGCTGGCGAAAGCACAAACTATTGCCACCAAAGATATTCCAGACAATAAAAAATTATTAGGTAACGGCGCAGCAGAGCGCACAATTACCATTACCCAGCCTTCACAAAAAGAAGATAAAGATAAAATTGTTATCAAACTCGATAATGAACACACATCATTAATCGAGATTGCAGACGCCATTAATAAAACCGATAAGGGTGTTTCTGCTTCTGTTATTAAAGATAAAGACAATCAATACCACTTAGTTGTCACTTCAAAAAAAGCGGGTACAGACAACCGCATGAGTATTAATGTTAGCGGTGACGATGAACTTGCTAAAATTTTAAATGTTGAGTCGGAAATTGATGCAAAAGGCAATGTCACCATTAAAGATGAAGCGACAAGTGGCATGGAACAAAAAGTTCCACCACAAAATGCTCAGCTCATTATTGATGGTTTCGAACTAGAATCTCAAACCAACGAAGCCAAAGACCTATTTCCTGGTTTAACCCTCTCTTTAAAGAAAGAGAGCGAAGATGGCAAATCGGAACATTTAATTATCTCTGAAGATATTGAGCCTGCTAAAGCGAAAATCAAAGCGTGGGTGGATGCCTATAATGAGTTTCAAACCTTAGCTAAAGAACTCACTAAATATACTCCGACCGAAAAAGGGACTGCACCGGATAAAACCAATGGTCCATTAATCGGTGATTCTACTTTACGTGTAATTCAAAGCACCTTACGTACCCAAGTTCGTACCCCACAAAATAGCGGCGAATTAAACCTGCTGAGTAAGATGGGAATTAAGCAAAAACTGGATGGTACGTTAGAAATTGATAATAAAAAACTCGATAACGCCCTAAAAGATAACCCATCAAGCGTTAAAGTATTCTTTGCCGGTGATGGAAAAGAAACTGGATTTGCGACCGAAAACTTTAATTTCTTAAAAGATACTCTAGATAGCAAAGAAGGTACGCTGCATAACGCCACTGATGGCGTACAAAAGAAAAAGAAAAGCATCGATAAACGTATCGAGCAAACCAATAAACAAATTGAAAACACCATGGATATCTATCGTCGTCAGTTCCAAAACCTCGATAAGATGATGAGTTCATTAAACAGCACAAGCAGTTCATTAGGCAGACTTTTAGGTTAACCACATGTATCAACGTAAAGCTAATCAAGCCTATCAGCAGGTCAGTTTGGAGAGTGAAATCGCCAATGCGACCCCGTATCAACTGATCCAAATCCTGTTTAAAGGGGCCTTAAGTGCCCTTAAACGGGGGGAGATTTTTATGGAGCAGGGAAACATTGCTGAAAAGGGTAAAGAAATCTCAAAAGCCATCGACATCATTGACACGGGATTAAAACAATCGCTAAATTACGAGGCTGGTGGCGAACTTGCTGAAAATTTAGCGAGTTTGTATGAATACATGACGCGGCAATTGCTCCGCGCCAACATAGAAAACAACGTGACTTATGTCCAAGAAGTTTACCAATTACTCTCCGATATCGCCTCTGCATGGCAACAAATCGGTGCAAATGTGGATGAAAGATAACCAGGTGGACAATAAAAATCCTCTCTATTTACTTGAAATATATCGTAATGTCTTAATATTAAGTGAAAACTTAGTTTCGCTCGCACAATCAGGGGAATGGGAGTCATTAATCTCCCGAGAAACTGAATATGTCCTTGCCGTTGAGAATTTAACGGCTTTGACTCAAGAATATGAGCAAGAACAACCTATTACTGACGACTTTGTGCAGTTACTACACCAGATCATTGAAAACGAACGAGTGACAAAAGAACACTTACAAAATCATTTGAATTTTTTAAGTAAAGAAATCAAACAGCTCGACCAACAAAAGGTATTGAATAATAGCTACGGCCAATTTGATCAACCCGATGCTCCAAGGGTTATTAAACCTCTCGAGTAAACGGTAAAGTGTCAGGCAGTTCACCTGACGCTTAACTTAATAGGACAACTCAATTGGCACCAAGAACACAATAGCAGCTCCCCGAATCACACTTGTTGGGTCTCGGGAAGCCGTAAAATAGACGGGAAATGCTGTTACTTTAATTTTTACTGCTGTTTTAATCTTTGCTGCTTTTTAAGCTTTTTCAACAACATATTGCGCTTTAACGTGGATAAGTGGTCGATGAACACTTTACCGTTTAAATGGTCAATTTCATGTTGCATGACAATCGCTAAAAACTCATCACTGTCGACAACAAACTCCTTGCCGTCACGGTCAAACGCCTTCACCTTCACACGCAAAAAGCGTGGCACATCCGCGTAAACATCCGGTACGGATAAGCAACCCTCTTGATAGCTAGTCTCCCCTTCGCTCTCAATAATTTCAGGGTTGATAAATACCATTGGCTCATTACGTTCTTCCGAAATATCAATCACCATAATGGCTTTGGTTTCGGCAATTTGCGTTGCCGCCAGCCCGATACCATTATCAGTGCTGTACATGGTTTCAATTAAATCATCGACCAATGTTTGTACTGCTGCGAAATCCGTAACGGGACTGCACTGAATACGCAATCTTTCATCTGGAATTTCAATAATTTCTCTTACTGCCATAGCTAAAATCCTGTTGATTCAATTACTTTTACTCAAGTCTATGGAATTAGTATCGCCCTTTTTTTACGTATAAAAGATGCAAAAAATGGCAAAGTCACTTGAATATGAAATTTTCACAGAAAAATAACATGATCTGAGAAAAAACACACCTGAAATCACCAGAAAATTCACCGTGTAACCCCGTTCTACAGGCAAGATCCAATGTATTTCATCAAAATAAGACAATCCGTATAAACAAGTATTTGTAAATTTTACATGGTAAACCGACCAAAATATAAATCTGAATTAACACTGATTAGATAGCTTAGCTATAATTTTATTTCGACTTTCTATTTAATACTGTTTTTAACAGAAAAATTACATGGGATAAGCCGAGTTTTGTTTGCTGATACCCCCTTTTCTTTAAATACATAACCCAACATAAGCTTACATTTTTAATACTTAATCATAATTCTTACCTTTGCTTTGCTCGCTGTTTAATTAATGATGAAGACCTGTTCGATTTTGTTACTCACATTTCTAATCTTAATAAATGGAGTTCTTATGAAATTAAAACCGATTATTGCCGCCCTGATTGTGATGTCCACCACTGCTGCTTTTACGGCTCAAGCTAACTCAACGGCGCCTGTTGCAAAGCAAGCTGTTAGCGCCAAAAAAGCCAATGCCTATGAAGAGATTATGATTGATAAAGTTTGGGTAACCACTCAAGCTGTCGATCAAGATAAAAAAGACGTGCCAGCAACAGATAAACAAGTGGCAAACTTCTTTGGGCTTGCAGAGTATTACCCTGATGGTACGTTTAAGATGCTAACCCTTGAGGGTGCACCTAAAATGCAGGGTGACTGGTCATTCAGCGAAGATGGTAAAACCCGTTCATTAACGGCCAAAGATGACAAAGGTGAAGTGCTGTTTACTCGTGTGGTTGAAAACGTGACTGTGACACCGGAAGAGTATACTTACCGCATCTACCCATCACAGGATGATAAAACCAAATATTTTGATATCGTCCATAAAGTGAAAAAATAACTCATACAATTATTGGGGAATTTATTTAATATTCCCCTATTTCTTAGTTATTAGCTTGGTAAAAATTAATTTTTAAATTACTTTAAAGCACTCCGAAATTACACTATATTACCACCATCAATTCCATTGTATTAATCTTCATCCAACACGATTTTCCCGAATTAATTAAAAATAAAAACGGATTTTACCCACCAAAATATATCTCTTATTATTCCCTTCCCGATCATAGACATCGACTTATATAAGTTTCGTTGTTTATTCTTTTTACGTCATATGGATATTTCGTTATGAAAAACAAACTACTTAGTACAGCTGGTATCGCTATACTCTCATCTTTATCCACCCAGTCACTCGCAATAGCTAATGACTACCAAGATGTTATCAATGCACCGTATGATTATCCAGAACATCGACATGAGGATAATAGAAACATTCTTGAGATCGAACGTGATAAAAAATTTAGTGATAATATTAATAAATATACCGAGATGGCTAAAACCATGACACCGATTGTTGATGTCATCACTTACGCTATTGACACTACTTCACCATTAATAAAAAAAATACCTGAATTAGAAGAAAACAAATCGGATCACGACAATTTTATTCCTTTGACTGATTTATCAACATCAAATGTTCCTGCATCAAGCTTTCCACTAAATAAACCCGACCACCTAGAGGGAAAAATAGCAGGTCATGACCATGAAATTGCTTTATTAAATACGTCCATAAATAATTTAAATCATAAATATAACGAACAAGAGAAAAATGATATTAAAAGTAGAGCTGAAAAAGAAAATTCCATTAAAAATTTGCAAAGTTCCATCTCTGACCTAGAAAAGAACCTCAATGGTAGTGAAGTAAAAAATAAAAAATATGTCGATGATGAAATTTTTAGACGTGAAGCGATTACAACTTTATTAATTAATGATACAAACAAAAAACATGTAGAAGACACACAGCAACTGAATGTAGCCATAGAAAAACTTGATAAAGACATTAGAGAAAATGACCAAATTACGAGCCAGTTAATCGAAAAGGCGGAACAAAAAAGTAAAGCCCATGCTGATTTAATTTTACGTAATCAACAAATGCTTAATATTGATCGTTTTGATAAACTCGATAAACAAGAAAAACTTCAAACACAACAACTCAAGCAAATAAATACTCGAGTTGACCAAATGGAAAGTAAAATCCACCAAACGGCTCGTGATGCAAATGCTGGCATTGCTTCAGTTGCTGCAATGACCAATATTCCTTACACCACAAACACACGTTTTAGCGCCGGATTAGGCTTAGGTAATTTTAAAAATGGTAACGCCATCGCAGCCGGTGCTCAGTATCAAGTTAAGCAAAACTTGAATCTGCGCAGTTCTATTTCTTGGAATAACTCTGATAGAGCCGTTATCGGAGCCGGTATTGCCTACGGTTGGTGATATTGGTAACTAACACTACTAATAGCCAATAATCTCTTACGCTTTCTTCTCTAATGCCATTAACGTATAGCACCAATTTTATTGGTGCTATTTTTAATTTCTATAATAATTTAATCTCTATTCTGAAGATCTTAACTTGATGCATAGATTCCTAATGAATTCAGTAAATCAACATCAATATAAGCGGTTAATGGCAAGCCATGTGACCTACGGTAATTATTAATCGCCGTACGTGTTGCAGGCCCCATCACACCATCAATTGGACCATTAAAGTACCCTCGATCAAACAGCGCGTATTGAACACGCATAACTAGTCGTTTACGCTGCTGTTCGGTTGGTGCTTGCTGTCGAACACTTGGGCCGTAGTCATTGCTCGATGTTGAATTCCGTGTATTACCTGATTGATTTCTTTGTGTGTTACTAGTCGCAGGCGCTGAATAAGATGGAGTGGCTGGCGCCGAACGGTAATACCCCCCACCAGAAGAAGAGCGATGTGAACTGTGGCTACGATGACTTCGATGGGAACTATGACTCCGGTGTCCCGCAATGTATAACGGGGTTTCTGTATTCAGAGGTGCAAAAATCAAGTCATTCGGTGAAAATGTATTTTCGGCATTTGGCACAATGGCTGTATCAGCAAATACCTGATTATTAAGCGCCAGAAAACCTGGTAACAACGCCGCTAGATTCCATTTTTTCATACTATCGCCCTCGGTTCCTGATGATATTTACCGTAAGAAGAGCTGAAATAACCACCACATTCATGTTTTACTCGACAATGGTTACACGCTTGTGGGTAATAATTTTTCCAGTCTGATATTGATTGAATACTGTATAACCACATCTCTTGATGCAGATGGCATAGTGGATAGTTAAATAAAACAATGGGGAGATAACAACATTCTGCCACGTTAATTGCCACCTGCATGACATCTTGATAGCGCTCCGGTGCAATATACAAGTCATTCCAATTTCTACGCGCCCAACCTGTCGCCTCTAGATTCATGACTGATATCTGATTGATATTGGAAAAGACGCGTCCCGTTAGCTCAATCACAGCAGGCAAGTCTTGGTAATTTAATTGCGTGGGAATAAAACGTAATTCAATATTAATTCCGCTATTACCTGCATTAATTATGCCCAATACCGTCTCATCAAATGCATTTTCATTGGCAACTAACTGATTATGGGTATCGGGTATTGCCGAATATAATGGTATACCAAATGAAATTGACATGTCTTTCGTCACATACGCTATTTTTTGCGTCAATTCGAGGTCTGCAAATTGACGCCCATTCGTCAGCACATGCAATGTAGTTTCCGGCGAATGTTCTTTAACAAATTCCAGAAAATGAACAAACTCATCCCCATACAGTAATGGCTCTCCGCCACTAATTCCCACAATCCCACTAAGTTTAAATGCAGCTAATGCGTTTTTCGCAACATCTAATAGCCAACTGTCATTCTCTTTTCTGGGAGGTTGAGAACAAAATAAACACAAATTATTACAGCGTTCCGTAATTAATAATGTGTTGTGGTTCGCTTTTCGGGAAAGAATAACTCTTAGCTTTCCTTGAGTAATAGATACTATATCCCCTGATTCAATTCCGTAATATAAGGAAGCATCAACAATAGTAAATGCGGTTCCTGTTTCATCATAGGGAGTGTTCTCATTTTCAATGACTAGCAAATTGTCAAAATAAAACTCAGGTTCGGTAAGTCTGTTTTTATAGACTTGATAAAAGCCTGATGGGATTGAGGTATTTAGTTCAAAAAGATCATTACGCAAAACATCAGGCATGAGACCACCTTTTTAATATTCTCGCATCATCGGTATCGTCATTCATTTTAGACACTAGCAGTTTAAACATGCCTTTATGATATTGGCAAAAACGCGACTGACTTTTATTACCAACTGGTTCGCCAAATAAACTGATATTTTGACAAGGGTCAACGCCACAATAAGGCTGGAATGCGCATTGTTCACACCCGACTTGCAGCATATTAAATGATTCAGATAATATTTGTTGATAAATCGGATTTTCTGCAAATGAAAAAGAATCAATATCACCAATTGAGAAATCAATTTCAGGATAAACTTTCTTCAGCATGCGACTTTCATCGCTACCATAAAGTTTACCGTCATAATTAAATAATAAACTATTGAATATTAAGCCACTTGGCGATTTTAAATCCGCATAACCACAGAATGTAGGATTTTGGAGTCTCTTAATATGAATTGCGGCTGAATGCTCGACAAATGGAATATTTTTTCTGTTATATTCCATTATGAGTGAAAGTAATTTTTGATAAAAACTCAAATATTCCTCAATCGAGTAATCATTTTTTCCTTCAGCAAAACCATACGGGCTAATAGGTCGAATAAACAGATCGTAAATACCTATTTCTTGGTGTGCATCAAGTAATGACTCAGGCTGCGCTAATAATGCTTTTGTTACTGTAGTGACCGTCGATACTCTGTTTTTCCCAAGCTGTTGCTGCAATTTTTTGATATTCGTAATCACCCGTTCATAAGAATCTTTTGTTGGCAAAATACGATTTTTATTATGAACGACTGCAGTTCCATCCAAAGAAACTGAAAATAAAACGGGCTTATCTTTTGACCACGAAATCATCTCGTCAGTAAGTAGAGACAAGCTGGAAGTGATAATAAATTCAATGTTCTGTTCTCCAAGTTGAGAGATCGCTTCATCATAAATTTTTTCAATGAGATCAAATCGTAATAAAGGCTCCCCACCTTGAATTTCAATTTTATATGGTGCAGTAGATAACTTTTTAATCAACCCAATAATGGTTGGAATTTTCTCATCTACAAGATCGACATCTTGAGCATTCACTGACGCTCGACTAACTTGACAATAACGGCAAGTATGATCGCACCGCAGCGTAGGAACAATCATAAAAATAGGGGAAAATTTCATTTCCGCTGATAATTTTTTACCTAATCCCGCAGCTAACAAGGTTTCCGTCAGTTTAGGATTATCACTAATAAATAGTTTCTCTTTTAACGCTTTCTGCTTTTTGAATATTTCCTGTGATGAAATACTATCATCCCACGATCCCTCAACCATTTTTTGCAGGTCATCGCTACTAATCACTAGAGAATATCCCGCCAAATTGCTGATAATAACCTTGCCATTATCTAAATATTCAAAGTTAAATGGGAGCAGTTTCATTTTGATAACCGCTCATCTAAGCTAGCTAATACTTTATTTATAATAGAATTTCTTGTATGACGCGTTTTAATATCAATTTTCTCACGCAATGAATAATCGTTTAGTAGTTGGTAAAATTTAAATAGTATTTCTTCGTTATTATCAACAAATGTTATCGCTAATTCATTTTCTCTGTCATCAATCGTCCACTCACTAAATTCACTCATCCAATATAATGCTTGTCGCACCACAGGCAATGAGTAATCTTGCTTATTTAAAATTGCCAGTTTCATTTTGTTACCAAATCTAGTTGAATATTAAAAATATTATATTTTTATGAAATCAAAAGTTATATTTAATAGTCTATTTCTTATAATTTTACTTTTTATCATATTCAATTTCGTTAAGCAATTAACTATTAAATTGTTAATAGTATAGGTAAGGTAGAGTCTAATTTAATATGTCCTCAACATGATCTACTTCAAAAAAATAACTCTCCAATTGCAACGCGTTACATCCCTCTATACAATGCTCAGCTTTCTCAAATTCATTACCTTAACTTATTCATAAAGCCATTATTGTGAAACTACTTTTTTCGCTTTCATTAACGACTGCAATTCTTTCTGGATTATGGGCATGGGTAGCTGATGTCTTCGGGCTAATCAGTTGGGCGGGCTTTTTAGGCTGCACGGCGTATTTTGCCTATCCCAAAGAAGGGATAAAAGGATTGCTTGTCACTGCATTAACCGCACTCAGTGGTGTGGCTTGGGGTTTGGTCATTATTCATAGCGATAAGCTCACCCATGACCTACCTAATTTTACAGGCTACTTTGTGACCACGATTATCGCTTTTATCATGTGCTTTCAAGCCCAAAAATCGTGGCTGGCCTATATTCCTGGAACCTTTATCGGCGCCTGTGCAACCTTTGCAGCGCAAGGTAATTGGCGCTTAACTATTCCATCACTTATTGTGGGTGTTTTATTTGGTTACGCTATGAAGCAAAGTGGTCTCTGGTTAGTCAAAAAACTGGATAAAGCCCCTTGACGCATAATGAGGGTATCCAAGTACCCTCTGGCGATAAAAATAAATTACCTTTATTTATAGGATATCGACGCTGCGCTAATTTTATTTGCTAAGCAGCCAGTTATTTTAATATTTGAGTTTGATAGGTATGCCGTATTCATGAGTTGGAACATTGCCTTACCATAATCATTTCCAACTGATTCTAATACAGATATCTCCTTTGTATTGGTATCACCATCTCGCAGTGTTATCGTGAAAAAGGCCCTTTTATTATTGACATCTTGTTCACCTAACGTGATAGTTGATATTCTTTTTTCTTTGTTTAGATACGTACTACAATTGTCTGAAAATGCTTTATTTATATTAATTTGATTTGCCATAGAAAAGCTTGAAATTAATAAGCAAGTTACTAAAGTTATTTGTCTCTTCATTAAGCGAATCCTATTTTTAAAATTTATTGATTAAATGATTTACACACCCGGTTGAATAAGAAAACATAGTATGAACTGATAGGTCAGGAAGAATAGCCATATATACGAATCCATCATCATCGTAAGTTAGGTTACAAAGAAAATAGTCATTGGTTTTATATTTGTATCCGGATGCTGTTTCTACCTCAACAGTCCAGTAATCAAAGTGAGATAAAAAACCCGTCTCATATGGAAATGGATATCCCAGCTTACTTGTACTCATATTCTTCATCTTACTGTAATCCGCTGTAATATGACGCATCTCATGAGGATAGTCCGTAGAATGTGTAACAGTCACTGATTTAAGTTCCTGCAAAGAACAGTTCATCACATAGAAATACCCAGTATGGTCCGTTGAAAGTGCCTTTTCTGTTACGTTGTTCATTTGCCTCCAATTTTTATTAAAAAGTTAACTATGACAGCCACCTGATTCTGAAAATTTTATATATAACTTGAAGTTTTTAATTACATTAATAATAACAACGCCATTGTCCCAATATCGGATGTTACATTCATTCTTTCTGTACGATATCACTTTTCCTGTCTGTGTCTTAAAGTCTATATCCCAATAATCAGAATCACTTCCTGACATTATTTTATATATGAATTCACAACCAGAATCAGCCATTTCCAAATTTTGTAATCTATCAATTTTTTGCGTTGATTTCTTTCCTTTTAGTCCTGAATAATGACTTACCACAATAGCGTTAATTGTTTCTCCACTACTATTTAATATAAAAAACACTCCTTTTTTTGTAGTATCCTCATCACTTTCTTTATTAATATCATTACTCTCAAATTCTTTATTAATTTCATTAATCATAAAATATTCACTATTATTGAATTTATAAAACAAATGCTAATTTAGTATATTATCTATTTACCTCATATTGAATGTGAAATGGTTATATTAAAATTAGCAAGGAGTGATAATAATAGAATGGCTGATATTCAGAAATGTGAATAAAAATTATCAACAATAGAAAAACGCATGATAGCCTTAGAAGAACAGCAGAAAATAGAGGCAAGCTAAAAACCTATCCACTCAGCCCCATGATGGGCTGAGTGCTTTATACCCACTAAGTCAATACTGGTTATTTTTTACTAAATAAGAAGATACAAAGACCAAATAATGCAATACATACACTGCCTATAATGTAGTTTCTGCGATCAAATGCCAATCCTATATCATTGATTATCTCACCATAGGCGGTTGGTATACTTGTATCCATATTAAAAGAAAGTATACCTATAACGACACCTAGAAATAAAAGAACGATGCCGAATGTTTTCATTTCATTCCTCCATATAATTAGTCATCTTAACTAATTGTAGTCTGACAATGAGAATAAAGGCGATACATACAGCACAACTAGGTGAGTTCGACCAACAAAAAATGCACCCAAATAGATGGACGTGGGCGCTAACCCTGCATTTATTGTCAAGAAAATGGGATACACATCATCAAAGATGGATACATGGTGTAGATAGAGCGAGGATGACAGAAAATAACGTAAACTAAATTGCTATTTTGGGTAAAAATGCCCCATAACTGCCCCACAAAGGCAATGACAAGGCAGTTAATTCATAATATTCAAATAGATAAATACATTACACCGGCATTGACATAATCTCTTGGTACGCTGCCACCAGCTTATTACGCACCTGAATACCCATTTGCAGGCTCAGGCTAGCTTTTTGCATATCGACCATCACATCATTTAATGAAACATCAGGCTTACCGAGGGTGAAATCCTGCACTTTTTGCGCAGATTGCACGCGGGTTTCATTGATTTGGTTCACGGATGCCACTAAGTGATCGGCAAAACCCACCGGCTCGACAACGGGTTTGGTGTTATGTGCCGCTTGAGTTGCCACCACATTTAATTGGGAAACCACCCCTTCAATCGCTTGAATCGTCATTCTGTTCTCTTCAGTTAATCTCGGTTGAACGGTAAATTGAGCAAAAAATTGCCGTCACGAATTTTAGTTTGCCTACCCTACCACACCGTTTTTTACTTGAAGCCGATAAATAACACCAAAATTATAGGCTGATTCCGTCATTAGATTGCATCAAGACAATAAATAATAGCAGCGTAAAAAAATGAGGTTACGAAGAGGGAAATAAGATTGTTTCACCAAACGTATATTCATCCGTTTAGTTTGCATAGCAGGGAATATTTATGAGTACCGCATCTAAAGATACGGGGGAGGCCAAAAAAGGTTTTGCCTCACTGATCGAAAGCATCAAAGCCGACCCGAAAATACCGTTAATTATTGCCGGTGCTGCTGCGATATCTATTATTGTCGCCCTGCTCCTCTGGTTCCGTAGCCCTGACTATCGTGTGCTGCTGAGTAACCTTAGCGCAAAAGATGGTGGCGATATTGTCGGTCAATTGACCCAGATGAACGTCCCTTATCAAATCGCGGATAACGGCAGCGCTATTCTTGTGCCTGCCGATAAAGTCCATGAATTACGTTTGAAACTGGCGCAATCAGGTCTACCGAAAGGCGGAAATACCGGTTTTGAACTGCTTGATAAAGAACAATTTGGTATCAGCCAATTTAGCGAGCAAATCAACTACCAGCGCGCCCTTGAAGGGGAATTGTCTCGTACCATCGAATCTCTCAGCCCAGTTCAAAGCGCTCGAGTCCATTTAGCTATCCCTAAACCAACCTTATTCGTCCGTGAACAAAAACTGCCGACCGCCTCGGTCACTGTCGGTTTATTACCGGGCAGAATGTTAGATGAAGGGCAAATTAGCGCTATCGTCCACATGGTTTCAAGCAGCGTGACCGGCTTAACCGCCGCCAACGTGATCATTGTCGATCAAACGGGTCGCCTGCTGACCAACAACGACAACAGCCAGCAATCTGCCAACAGCGCACAAATCAAAATGACCAAAGAGATGGAAGCCCATCTTAAAGAGCGCATTGAAGATATTCTGTCTCCATTAGTCGGTCGTGCCAATATTCACGCGCAAGTCACCGCGCAAATGGATTTTTCAAAAGTTGAACAGACTTCTGAAGAGTACAAACCAAACCAAACCCCTGATGCGGCTGCGGTTCGTTCTCGCCAGAACAGCGAAAGCCTGCAAAACAGTAACGGTGGCCCAAGTGGCGTACCGGGCGCATTATCGAACCAACCGGTAAGCGCACCAAGCGCACCGATTGATGCTAATAAAGAAAGCACCGATGGGAAAACTGCCGGGAATACCCGTAATGGCACCCTCAATACCCAGCGTGATGAAACCACAAACTACGAAGTGGATCGCAAAATCAGTCACACACAGCGCCAAATTGGTGTCGTTGACCGACTGTCTGTTGCGGTGATCGTCAATTACCAATCCCAAGAAGGTGAGAAAGGCCCAGAAATGAAGCCGCTCCCACCAGAAATGTTGCAACAAATTGATGCATTGACCCGTGAAGCAATGGGCTATTCCGCGCAGCGTGGCGACTCAATCAACATTACGAACTCCCTATTTACTGACGATACGCCAGTGGTTGAAGAGCCTTCGTTGTTGAATAACCCGCAAGTGATTGGCCAAGCGTTAGATTACGGCAAAATCTTGCTAATCGCGTTGATTGCTTGGTTTATGTGGCGCTTCGGTATCAAACCTCAGTGGGTGAAATATCGCAAAACCCAACAAGCGCAAATCGATGCTGAAATGTCTATTGCTAATGCATCCCAAGTCAAAGCGCCGTTCGTGGTGGAAGAAGAAATTAGTGAAGATATGGACGAGAAAACCCGTCGCCGTCTTACTCGTCAACGTGTTAGCGCTGAAATTCAAAGCCAGCGTATTCGTGAAATGGCAGAGAAAGACCCACAAGTCGTGGCAATGGTTATCCGTCAGTGGTTAGGAAAATCCCAATGAATTTAACTGGAACAGAAAAAAGCGCCGTAATGTTGATGACACTCGGCGAAGATCAGGCGGCGGAAGTGTTTAAGCACCTGAATCCCAAAGAAGTTCAGCAGTTGAGTATGGCGGTGTCCAACATGCGCCAAATCTCCAACAACGAACTGGCGGAAGTGCTCACCGAGTTTGAAGAGTCGGCAATTCAGTTTGCCGCCTTAAATATCAATACCAACGACTACCTGCGTTCGGTATTGGTCAAAGCCCTTGGGGAAGAGCGTGCTGCCAGCCTGTTGGAAGATATTTTCGAGAAACAAGAGACCACCTCTGGTATCGAAAGCCTCAATTATATGGAGCCACAAACGGTTGCCGATATTATTCGTGACGAACATCCACAGATCATCGCTACAATTTTGGTTCACTTAAAACGCAACTTAGCGGCCGATGTTTTAGAACTGTTCGAAGAGCGCCAACGTAACGACATTATGCTGCGTATTGCAACATTTGGTGGCGTTCAGCCAGCCGCATTAGCCGAGCTGACCGAAGTGCTGAACAACCTGCTGGACGGTCAGAACCTCAAGCGCAGCAAAATGGGTGGCATAAGAACCGCGGCAGAAATTATCAACCTGATGAAAAATCAGCAAGAAGAAAGCGTTATCGATGCCATGCGTGATTACGATGGTGAGCTGGCTCAGCGCATTATCGACGAAATGTTCCTGTTCGAAAACCTTATCGAAGTGGACAACCGCAGCATTCAACGCATTCTGCAAGACGTGTCTACCGACTCGCTGGTTATTGCCCTCAAAGGCAGCAACCAAGCACTGCGCGACCATTTCCTCAACAATATGGCAGCGCGTGCAGCCGAGATTGTTCGCGACGATCTGGAATCTCGAGCACCAGTCCGTATGTCACAAGTGGAAACCGAACAGAAGGCTATTCTGATGATTGTTCGCCGTTTAATGGAAAAAGGCGAAATCGCGATTGGTGGTGGAGACGACGTGTATGTCTAATACATCCAAAAATAATCAGCAGTGGCAGCCTTGGCAGTTACGGGAACTTAATCAATGGGATCTGAATTCATCGGCTATCCCGCCGTTGAATGAAGTTCCTGAACCGAACACGCCGAAAGTCCCCTGCTTAGAGCCAAAAGAAGTGCTCGAGCAGATAAACCTGCTGGATAACATCAAAGAGGATGCCCAGAAAACGGGCTTCCAACAAGGCTTTGAAAAAGGTCAAAAAGAGGGTTATCAAGCTGGTTTTACGGAAGGTTTACGTTCTGGTGAGCAGCAAGGGAGTGAGCAAGCCCTCGCCCTTCAGCAACCGGTGATTGAAACATGGCAAAAACTGTTATCAGAATTTCACTATTCGCTGGATACCTTTGACACGGTCGTCACTACCAAATTGCTGCAAATCGCGCTAACCGCTGCGAAACAAGTGTTGGGGCAATCTACCGTGTGTGATGGTACCGCGCTGCTAGAAGAAATTAGCCATTTAATGCAACAAAAACCAATATTTGCGAGCCAGCCTGAACTGCATGTGAACCCGAATCATGTGGCGCTTATCGAACAACACTTAGGCTCATTGTTAGACTTGAATGGCTGGCGCTTAGTCGCTGACCCAAGCCTGCATATGGGTGGCTGTCGCGTGGTCGCTGAAGATGGTGAAATTGATATGACGGTCGCCACTCGCTGGCAAGAATTATGCCGTCTATATGCACCGGAGAGCTTGTCATGACTGCGAGACTCGGCCGTTGGATAGCGTCTCTTGATGACTTAGAGTCACGCATGAAAGGCATTCCGATGGTACGCCGCTATGGACGTTTGACCAAAATTACCGGTCTCGTGATGGAAGCCGAAGGCATTAAAATGCCTTTAGGCGCCACCTGCTATATCGAACGCATAATTAATGGTGGCACTGACGAAGTTGTCTGCGAAGTGGTTGGCTTTAACGGACCTCGCATGTTGTTGATGCCGCTCTCCGACCTCGAAGGTATTTCGCCGGGTGCACGCGTGTATGCGCAAACGTCTGGAGAAGACGGACAAACAAGTCGCCTGCTCCCTCTTGGTAATGAACTACTTGGACGCGTATTAGATGCCCAAGGGACTCCGCTGGATGGCAAAGGACCACTGGAAACCAAACAACGTGCTCCGTTGATCACGCCGTCCATCAACCCGCTGGAGCGTACGCCAATCCACGATATTTTAGATGTGGGCGTACGAGCAATTAACTCGTTGTTAACTGTCGGTCGTGGTCAACGTATGGGGCTGTTTGCAGGTTCCGGCGTCGGTAAAAGCGTGCTACTTGGCATGATGGCGCGTTTCACTCAAGCAGACATTATCGTTGTCGGGCTAATCGGTGAGCGTGGGCGCGAAGTTAAAGACTTTATTGAAAATATCTTAGGTGCTGAAGGGCTACGCCGTGCCGTTGTCGTTGCCGCGCCTGCGGATGTTTCGCCGTTACTACGGATGCAAGGCGCATCTTACGCTACCCGCATCGCGGAATATTTCCGTGACCAAGGCAAAAGCGTATTGCTGATCATGGATTCACTCACACGCTACAGTATGGCACAGCGTGAAATTGCTCTTGCCGTTGGTGAACCCCCAGCAACCAAAGGCTATCCACCGTCTGTTTTTGCGAAATTACCTGCCCTTGTTGAGCGTGCGGGTAATGGGAAAAACGGCGGCTCGATTACCGCCTTTTATACCGTGTTGACTGAAGGGGATGACCAACAAGACCCAATTGCAGACTCCGCGCGCGCTATTTTAGATGGACATATTGTTCTGTCACGTTCATTGGCAGAATCTGGGCACTACCCTGCCATTGATATTGAAGCGTCCATTAGCCGTGCCATGACGGAGCTTATCGCCAAAGAACATTATCGTAAGATCCAGCGCTTTAAACAGCTCACCTCCAGCTATCAACGCAACCGTGACCTGATTAACGTCGGCGCTTACGCCATGGGTAGCGATCCGATGCTCGATACCGCAATTCAGTATTACCCAAGAATGTCGAAGTTTTTACAGCAAGATATTGATGAACGTTGTGATTATCAAACCGCTTGTGAACAACTGGCTCATGTTGTTCCCAATGAATAACGAGGAATGCGATGTCCAATAGTCATGCATTAGCGACCTTACTGAGCTTAGCAGAAGATGCCTCAGAGGAAGCGGCTAAAGTCCTTGCTCAAGTTCGCCAAACGCACACGCAAATGGCGGAGCAGTTGCACATGTTGGAAAACTATCAGTCGGAATATCGGCAGAAATTAAACCAAACATTGCACACGGGTATGGACTCGGACAAATGGCAGAACTATCAGCAATTTCTTGTGACTTTAGAACTGACTATCGAGCAGCAACAACAGCAATTAACGCTCTGGGAACAGCGCGTCAGTGACGCCAATCGTCATTGGCAAGAAAAACAGCAACGCGTCAATGCGTTCGATACCCTGATCCAGCGTGCTGAACACACGCAAAACCAACGTCAAAATCGCTTAGAGCAAAAGCAGATGGATGAATTTGCTCAACGCGCGACTTTACGGAGAACCCAATAAATGGACGTCAATGCAAACCTGTTGCCGGTCACCCCTACCGCTAACACCGCGAAGGAACAGCCGCGAGACAAGCAAATTGATGAAAACCAAGCGCCTGCCGTCCCTTTTCAGGCCATGCTTGAAAACCAGCAATCGCCAGAAAAAAACGGCGATAGCGCCCCCGTGCTCAATGGCAGTGCTAACGAAACGCCTTTGAACCAACAGATCAGTGAGCAAAAACAATCTGATGCAGCTACAGCCAACTCAGAAAAATCCACTGACGCGCCATTAGCAACGGACAAAATCGCAACCACAGAAAATCAGTTAGCTGAAAAAGAATCCATTCAAAATCAGTTAGCTCAAAAACAACAAGCTGAAAATACCTTAGCACAGCTGAATTTCCGTCGTGATCTTAATGCACAATCACCACTGCAAGCGGAGCTATTAACAGGTAAACAAGGCGATGAACAAGCCTTAATCAGCCAATTAAAACAAGCGATGGATGAGCGTATTCAAGCGGCTGCTAACCCGCAAACCAGCGCGGAGAAACCCTCTGCAACTCCGTTCACACAAACGCTGCAACAACTGACGGATGTGGCACGTAACGTAACGCCATTTGATGATAAAACCTTGGCTGGATCGCAATTGCAGCTCACCGGGGAAGCCGATGAACCGACGCTCGCTTTAATGGGCAAAAAAGAAGTGGGTGAACGTCGCGATCAGGCTCTATTTGCGTTGGATAATCCACGCGCAATCCCAACGAAAGATCTGAATCAAGATGCGCTATCGCTGGGTAAAAAAGCTCCAAGCGCAGAATCTCTGTCACAAATCGCCAATGCGACAGCTGAAAATACCCAGAATCTGCAAAATAGCGCTAAAGGGGCTTTTAGTGTTCAAGCTGAAAGCGGTGCATTTAGCAACACCGCAACACCGACGGTAACCCATGTTGCAGGCATTATGGCAACACCATCTGCCACACCAATGCCAACAGCAACACCTGCGATGCCAATGCCAACCATGAACTTTGCTGTGCCGTTTGGTACTGAAGCTTGGCAGCAACAACTTAGCCAGCAAATGCTGTTTTTCTCTCGCCAAGGGGTTTCTCAAGCGCAAATTCGCTTACATCCTGAAGAGTTAGGTTCCCTCAATGTGCATTTGCGTATCGAAGATAATCAAGCCGTGATGCACTTTGTTTCTCCACATAGCCATGTTCGTGCTGCGATGGAAAGCATGATGCCAGTCCTGCGCAGTGCATTGCAGGAAAGTGGTATTCATTTAGCTCAAGGCTCCGTGGGGCAAGATAATTTTAGCGGTCAATCAAACGCTGATCAGCAATCTCGCCAACATGATGGGCAAATTCAGCCAACCCATTCATCAATGGGCGCGGTGGGCATCAGTGAATCTCATGCCAGCGTGAGTGGAGTTAAATTGCCAACACATCAAGGCGGAATTAACACCTTTGCCTAAGAAATAATCTAATGGCGGTAATTTCAAGTCTAAAGCGTCGAGTTACCGCCTTTTTGTTTCGTTTTTCACTCCTTTAACTCTTCCCAATCTAGGGATAATGCTAGAGATCATAAAGTATAAAACTCCGTATGGGTTTGGCATTTACAACAGGAATTTTGCAACATGTCGTCTTCACGCAATCAATCTAAACGTTCGAACAAAGGGTTAATTTTGCTGTTTGCCCTCATTGCCTTAGCCGGTGCAGGTTTCGGTGGTTACAGCTGGTGGACGACAAAACAAGAGGCGCAGGAGACTGCAAATGGGGAAGAAAAACGCCCAAATATGCCTCAACCGATTTTTATGGAGTTAGAACCGTTTACCGTTAACCTACCAGGGGTAAACAATGCGGCAGATCGCGTGCTCTATATCCACATCACCTTACGTCTAGCGAATGAAAAGTCGCGTAAGCAACTTCATGAATACCTACCAGAAGTACGTAGCCGCCTACTGTTATTGCTGTCAGAACAGCAATCTAAAAATATGGGTACTAACGAGGGTAAGTTGCAATTAATGAAAGATATTAAAGGGACACTTACCCCTACCCTGATCCCAGGTGATACTGATCAGGATATTTCAGACGTGTTATTTACTACTTTTATTCTGCGGTAAGACCCATGAGCGATAATATTTTATCTCAGGCTGAAATTGATGCGCTACTCAATGATGATGCGCCATCAAGTAACCAGCCATCAACGGATCTCCAAGACAAAGACAATGTTCGCCCTTATGACCCGAATACCCAACGTCGGGTATTTCGTGAACGTATGCAGTCCTTGGAAATTATTAATGAGCGTTTTGCCCGCCAGTTCCGTATGGGGTTATTTAACATGTTGCGCCGCAGCCCGGATATTACGGTTGGCGCCATCAAAATCGAACCTTATCATGAATTTGCGCGTAACTTGCCAGTTCCAACCAACCTGAACTTGATCCACATGCCACCGCTTCGTGGTACCGCACTGTTCACTTTCGAACCTGCGTTAGTGTACATCGCCGTGGATAACCTGTTTGGGGGAGATGGTCGATTCCCTGTTCGTTCGGAAGGTAAAGAGTTTACCAATACAGAACAACGCATTATCAACCGTATGCTGAAGCTGGCTTTAGGCGCTTACCGTGATGCGTGGAAGCCGATTGCGGACGTTGAAGTCGAGTATGTGCGCTCTGAAATCCAAGTTAAATTCACCAACATCACCACTTCCCCGAACGATATCGTGGTTACGACCCCGTTCTTAGTGGAAATTGGTAATACCGTCGGTGAGTTCAGTATCTGTATTCCTATTGCCATGATTGAGCCATTGCGTGAGCGGTTAATTAACCCACCAATGGAGCAAGGGCATCAAGAAAATGAAGCGTGGGTAACCAATTTAGTCACGCAAGTAAAACGTTCAGAACTTGAACTGATTGCCAATTTGGTTGAGATCCCGCTGCGTATTTCTCGTTTACTGCAATTGCAAAAAGGGGATGTGCTCCCTATCGAGAAACCTGACCGTCTTATCGTCAATGTTGATGGCGTGCCCGTATTAACCAGTCAATACGGTACCCAAAACGGCCAGTATGCGCTGCGTGTGGAACATTTGATTAATCCTGTTTTAAACACTCTAGATGAGGAAAGTACCAATGAGTGAGGCGAAGAATTCTCTTGATGCATCAACCAACCACAATGAAGAGGATCTGTGGGCTGAGGCGCTGGAACAGCAAAAACAAGCGGAATCCGCCTCCGCAGGTATGCAAAATTTCGATAATTTCGACGGACAAAACCCGTTAAATCAGTTATCTGATGTCGATATGATCATGGATATTCCTGTTCGCCTATCGGTGGAACTGGGTCGCACCAAAATGACAATTAAAAAATTACTGAGCCTGTCTCAAGGTTCGGTGGTTTCTTTAGATGGTTTAGCAGGCGAACCGCTGGATATTTTGATCAACGGTTATTTAATTGCTCAAGGTGAAGTGGTCGTGGTGTCTGACAATTATGGTATTCGTATCACTGACATCATCACGCCATCAGAACGTATGCGCCGCTTGAGCCGCTAGAAATGCCTGACGAAACAGCGGTACCTTTACAAACCGAGGTGTCCTTGCAGGCACCACCTTCACAAATTGATTCGGCGCACACTCAAAAGCCTTTTTTGACCAGCACCGTCAACAGCGAAGGTCACTCCGCACAAGCTATCAACCAAAATGATAGCTTAGCGCAGATTTCAGGTGCACTTGGTGGGATCATTTTACTGATCTTGCTGGGTGCGTGGCTGTTTAAAACGTTTGGGTTTGGACGTAACCCACTTGTTAAGCAGCAACTGATTAATGTGAAAGGTCGTTGTACTCTCGGTGGCAAAGAGCGCGTTGTCGTGGTGGAAGTGAATAACGAATATTTAGTGCTGGGCGTCACATCACAATCCGTGAATTTGCTGCACCAGTACCCTGCACCATTGGAAAACGATGTAGTGAACTTTGCCTCTGAACCGTTAACGTTTCAGTCGATTTTCAAGAAAAAACAGGATGCTGCTAACGCTGTGGCACCTGAAAAACAGTAACCGGAAGCGCCTATGTCACCTTTAAAATCTGCTGCCATTATCAGCGCTCTGTTACTTGTTCTGCCACAATCTGCCTCTGCGGCATTACCTGCCGTGATCAGCCATACATTAGCCGATGGTGGTCAATCTTGGTCGTTACCCGTTCAAACTTTGCTGTTTTTAACCTTGCTGGGTTTTATCCCCGCAATGTTGCTGATGATGACCAGTTTTACCCGTATTATCATCGTATTAGGGTTACTCCGTAACGCCCTTGGTACGCCGTCTGCGCCACCAAACCAAGTGTTACTGGGCTTAGCTTTATTTTTAACATTCTTTGTGATGTCCCCAGTTGCCGACCAAGTTTATCGGGAGGCGTATCAACCTTTTAGCGAAGATAAAATTAGCCTAGAAACTGCATTAGAAAAAGGCACAGCGCCACTGCGTACCTTTATGCTAGGACAAACCCGTGAATCTGATTTAGCGCTCTTTGCCCGCATCGCCAAAGTGGGTGATATCCAAGAAGCCAAAGATGTGCCGATGCGTATTTTAATTCCGGCGTTTATTACCAGTGAATTAAAAACCGCGTTCCAGATTGGTTTTACTATCTTTATTCCATTTTTGATTATCGACTTAGTGGTTGCCAGCGTATTGATGGCACTGGGGATGATGATGGTGCCACCTGCGACGGTTTCCTTGCCATTTAAGTTAATGCTATTTGTGTTAGTCGATGGCTGGCAGTTGCTACTCGGTTCCCTTTCCCAAAGCTTTTTTAATTAGGAGCACACATGACACCTGAATCTGTAATGGCAATGGGAACAGAAGCGATGAAAATCGCATTGATGCTGGCGGCGCCTTTGCTGTTAGCCGCACTGGCAGCGGGTTTGATTATCAGCTTGCTGCAAGCAGCGACCCAAGTTAACGAAATGACCTTATCGTTTATTCCTAAGATTTTATCGGTGATTTCGGTATTAATCATCGCAGGACCATGGATGCTGAACCTGCTTACGGACTATATCCGCACGTTATTTAGTAACTTACCGTTTATCATTGGCTGATCATGTTAACCATTACCAGCGAAACGCTCACGCTATGGTTAAGCCAAGGTTTTTATCCTTTTGTTCGCCTATTAGCTCTGTTTGGCACCGCCCCGTTTTTTAATGAAAAACAAGCTATCAGTAAGGTACGTATCGCCCTCGCCTTTTTCACTGTTTTAGTCATTTCCCCACAATTACCTCTCGCAACTATCCCTCTATTTTCAGCTATGGGATTATGGGTCTGTGTTCAACAAATTGTGATTGGTGCTGCCATGGGATTGACCATGCAGATGGCTTTCGCCGCGGTACGTCATGCAGGGGAAGTGATTGGTTTACAGATGGGATTGTCATTCGCAACGTTCTTTGACCCGACCGGCGGCCCTAATATGCCGATCCTCGGACGAATTTTAAATTTAATCACGTTGCTGCTGTTTTTGTCGTTCGATGGGCATTTGTGGCTGATTTATATTCTGACGAACTCGTTTGAGCTGATCCCTATTCAAACCGCGCCCTTGCACCGCGATGGTTTTTGGGTGTTTTTACAATTTGCTAATACCATTTTTATCAATGGGTTAATGCTTGCCCTGCCGTTTATTACGCTGTTTTTAATTCTCAACTTGTCCCTTGGTATTCTAAACCGAATGACGCCGCAATTATCTGTGTTTGTGGTGGGCTTCCCTCTCACATTAACTATCGGTATCAGCATGTTGGGGCTGATTATTTCTATTCTTCCACGCTATACAGAACGCCTGATCCATCAAGCGTTTGAGCAGCTGTCGTTAATGTTTAATTTGTGGGTTTGAGGTTTGATCTAACCATCTCAAACGACATATTACTTCGTTCTTCTATTTCATAAGTACTGAGATATTTATTTCATAAGTACTGCGATATTCTGGATCTTTTGTTCATTCACCATACAACTCTGCATAAGTTTTGTTCTGTCCCTCAAGTATTACGATGAATAATGGCCAAACCATCTACTCTATTAATCTATTGTTTATTAATTTATTAAAAAGTTAAACCCAGTGACCTTAAAAGAGAAAAACGAAAATGCGGATTGGAATGAAAAAAATCGTGCAAGAAAAATCAGAAGGAAAAACTGAAAAGAGGTATAAAAAATACTGGGAAGAAAACCCGCACCCGATACACATGCCACTGCTACAGGGTGCGGTAAAAATCAATTAACGGCCGCCAAATAATGACATGCTGTTCAGATCTTTAAAAATATCTTGAGAAGCTTGGAACATCGCCTTCTCTTTATAATAATCCGTTGTGGTCGCTGTCCAGTTCGTCTCTAACAACTCACTTTTACGCGCCGCATTCTGGATAGAACGGGTATCCGCTAAGAAATCAAGTTTATCAATCTCTTGCAGCTGTAAACCTTGTTTCGCTTCGATATTGGAGATTTGATCCAATGCCGCTTTAATGCCACGGTTAGCCGCGTCCATACCCGCTTGCGCTCTGTCTAAATCCGCTTGCGGTGCATTTTCTTGTGGAATGCCCAGCGCTTTGATGCCTTCGTTCAATGCTTTAAATACATTGACCATACCCGTACCATCGGTTTCAAACACTTGTGCGCCCGTGAAATAGGTAGTCATTTCACGCTCACTCGCGACATTCTGAGTGATTGGCTTATCGCCACCGTGGTACAGCACTTCACCATCCGCATCAATTTCAAATGGTGGCTTATCAGATTTAAAGCCCGCAAAAATATAGCGACCATTACCGTCGGTGGTATTGCCCAGCGCAACTAATTGCTCTTTCAGGCCAGTCAGTTGCTCAGCTAGTGAATTGCGGTCTTTATCACTTAAAGCGCCTTGGTTAGAAGCTTGAATGATGGTGGTATCGATTTGCGTCGTGACATCCGTCATTTGCGTCAGGATGCTCATTTGCAACGTCATACCAGTTTTCGCAAAACCGCGGCTGGCCACATATTGTTGGTTGCGGTTTTCAGACTGGTTAATACGCACCGCTTGAGATGATGCCTGCGGGTCATCTGAAGGCTTGTTTACACGCTGCCCTGAAGCTAATTGACTACCCGCCTCCATCCAACGAGATTGAGCGCCATTCATGTCCTGTAAGCGTTGGTGGAAAATCATATTCGTACTTAAACGCATCGCTTAAATCCTTATTAAATTCTGATTAAAACCCAGTGTTTTTGATCACTCAAAACGCCATCAATTAGAACGCACGCATTAATGCATTAAATAAATCATCAACCGTCTTTAATACCTGAGCATTGGCGTTAAAGAATTGCTGGATTTTTTGCATCTGAATGCTCTCTTCATTCATGTTAACCCCCGAAATTTCTTGCTCTTGGCGATAGAAACTTTCGGTCATTTTGTTCTGGGTTTCAGAATCAATTTGCGCTTGCTTAGTACGACTTCCCACATCATTGACTAATGTTGCGTAGAAATCAGAGAACGTCGAGCCACCATCAATCAATTTTTGGTCTTGCAGCTTAACTAACTCTTTAATATTTTCGTTGTCACCCGGGCCACCATCTTTACTGCCTGCTTTTGCAAACTGCGAAGACTCGGTTACCAGCGTTGACATCCCGTTAACCACTCCATTCATCGGTTTAACGACGAAAGTGTCTCCTTGTGCAGGAGAATTGGTCGTGATTTTGAGTTCAATACCTTCAAATTTCAGTGAACCTGGAGTGCTAGTATCAACTTTAACGTCAACGCCATCCGGTAAACGGGTTACATTCCATTTGCCACCATCAAAACGCATTTCATAGTTTTTGCCCGTCACTTGAGAAACATCGCTGTAACTCAAATCAAAGTCAGTTTTACCGGTATTGAAGGTGTTGCTGACCACAGAGCCTTTACCAATCGCGAAAAAGTCTTTGCCAGTTTCGCCATTAGAATCAAAACCTTTTTGATGAATTTCATTAAATTTAGTCGCGAAAACTAACGCTAATTTATTGATTTTTTGATAAGCAGGGTCGAGCACTTCTTGGCGTGAACGTAAAATACCGCTCAATTCACCGCCTTTGAATGCTTCGTCAGGGATTTCACGAACTTGGTCATTTGCCCCCACAAAACCAATGCTAAAACGGCTGTCATCTTTTGAGGATGGCACTGCTTCTAAACGGTTAGCTTTTTCGCCAGTAACCAGCGGTAGCCCGTTGGCAAAGGTCACGTTATAGTTGCCATTTTGTTCGATAACTTTAACGCCAATCAACGAGTTAACTTCATTCACTAAGCGGTCACGGACATCCAGCAGATCGTTAGGCTCTGAGCCACTGACGGAGCGCACACGTGCAATTTGTTGGTTTAATCCCGCAATTTTTTCTGCGTAGATGTTGATATCTTTCACCTTATTTTCAATTTGGCGGTTAATATCACGTTCCATCTCTTGCAGTTGTTTATCTGCTTCTTTGAATTGAGAAACTAGCGCGTTGGATTGCCCTAAGAAAACGTCAAGCAGCGTTTTGTCGCTCGCGTCACTGCTAGCTGTATCCAGCGCTGTAAAAAAGCTACCGATGCTACCAGACAAGTCTTCGACATTGTTTGTCAGTAGGTCATCCACTTTGTTGCAGTTTTTCACATACGCTTCGAAATCACCGCTACGTGCGCGGGATTGGCTGTATTGCGCATTAACAAATTCATCAAACTCACGGCGAACATGGCTGAAATAGGTGCCGTTACCAAAATAACCATTAGGTGTCATCGTACCGGGATTCTCCCCGAAAACAGCACTTTGGCGGTGATAGTAACCTACGCCAGCGTTCGCTAAGTTGTTAGAAATAACACTTAACCCGCCTTGCGCAGCGTTCACACCACTGAGCGCATTATTCATTACATTGTTCAGCATAAGCTTTTCCTATTCTTGGGACTGAGCGCTTTGATTGGCTGACTCAATCTCAGCGCTAGCCACTCAAAATTTTTCACTTATTTATTTATCGGAAAATTGGCGCAAATGTTTAGCGCAAACTTTGATTTATTAAGATGCTTTAAAAGATATCGTTTAAGTCGATGTTATAAGCTTGAATCGCCCGTGACGCCGAGGTATTCGCCACACTGCCCGAACCACGAATCTGGTTAATTAACGTGATCAATTTGTCTGAATATCCAGGGTCGGTCGCATACCCTGCTTTATGGAGGCGACGTGCTGCAATTTCTGGGGTTGCGGCGTGTTTAACATCTTTATAGCGAGGATTTTCCGTTAACAGGCTAATATAGTCGGAAATCGCCTCTTCATAGGAGCCATACACCCGGAAATCATCGCGCATTTTGATGGTTTTGCCGTTGATCACTTCCGTGGTCATAATATTCGTGACCGGTCCTTGCCAATTTTTACCCGCTTTAATACCAAATAAGTTATGGCTGGTTTTACCTTCCGCAGTCAGAATTTCTCGTTTTCCCCAACCACTTTCTAACGCCGCTTGCGCCAGAATTAAGAAATGGGAAATACCACTTTTTTCACTGGCATTTTTAGCAGGCTCAATCAATTGATTGATAAAATTGCTGCTATTGAGTGATAAGGATTTGATTTGCTTGAAAGGTGATGCCAGTGCATCCCCCATAGCAGGGGCGAATCGTCGTACCATTTGCTCTAACGCGAACGGTGGCAACGATTGCAGATCCTGCTCATTGAGTGGCATAAAAGCGCCTTGTGAGGGTGAGCTTGGTGATTGGTCACGGGTCAGTTGCTGATACATCATTTCCCCAAAACCAAGCCCTTTTTGGGCAAGGTCTTGAGCAATTTGTTGGTCATACATACTGGTCATCATGCGCGTTTGGTCGCTGGAGAACATGCCATCCTGCGGTAATGCAGAACGCATGCTTTTGAGCATCATTTCCACGAATGTTGCTTCCAGTTGCTGCGTCACTTGACGCAGCCCTTGTTCCGGCGATTTGTTTAACTCGCCTTTTAAACTGGTTAACGACTGGACATCATACGCAGCCCCTTGTAATAACTGCATATCGCTCATTAGATGATCTCCAGTTTCGCACGTAGGCAGCCCGCACTTTCCATCGCTTGCAAGATAGACATTAAATCTGTTGGCGTTGCCCCTAAGGTATTGAGCGCCTGGATAACTTGGTTAAGTTGAACGCTTGCATTCACTTTTTGCAGCGCCCCACCTTGCTCTTTCACGCCAATATTGGTGTTACGAGTGACCACCGTTTGTCCGCCAGCAAATGGCGTATTGGGTTGGTTAACTTGGGTTTGACGGTCAACTGTCACAGCTAAGCTGCCATGCGCGACCGCACAACTATCCAACGTCACACTGCGGTTAATCACCACAGAGCCAGTGCGTGAATTCAGAATAACTTTGGCTTCTGCCATCGGCGTACGTACGTTCAGCTCTTGAACTCGCGATAAAAAGCGGACTTGGTCCGTGTTATTTGCAGGAACGAGTAATTGAACAGTTCGCGAATCTAATGCTCGAGCAGAACCCACTCCTCCCAGACGGTTAATCGCATCTGAAATGTCTTGCGCTAATGCGAAACTGTCTTCGTTAAGTTGCAGGTTGATAGCACCACTTTGACCAAAGCTACTGGCAAGTTCACGTTCAATCGTTGCACCATCAGTAATACGCCCACCATTAAGCTGGTTGACTTTTACACTGCTTCCACCCGCGCTAGCCCCTGCTCCGCCAACTAAAACATTACCTTGCGCCATCGCGTAAATTTGCCCATCAACCCCTTTTAATGGTGTCATCAGCAAGGTACCACCACGTAAGCTTTTTGCGTTACCCATCGAGGAGACAACCACATCCACCGATTGACCAGAGCGACCAAATGGCGGCATCTTTGCCGTGACCATAACTGCTGCAACGTTTTTCAACTGCATGTTGGTTCCCGCTGGAACGGTAATGCCCATTTGGGACAGCATGTTATTTAAGCTTTGAGTGGTAAATGGCGTTTGCATGGTTTGGTCACCCGTTCCATCCAATCCGACCACTAAACCATAACCAATTAATGGGTTATCTCTCACCCCTTGCACCGTGGTGAGATCTTTAATTCGTTCGCTGTAGGCAGGAGCAACAAATAGGCTCCCGAAAAGGCAAACAAATGAAATGAGAACGAATAATTTGTTTTTCATTGATTTTTCTCGGCTATTAGCTGACGGATATTCACTTAGTAAGGGGATACATTTAAGAAAAAGCGCTGTAGCCACCCCATTGTTTGGGACTCGTTGATATAGCCATCACCAACGTATTCAATCCGAGCATCAGCCACTTGCGTGGAACTTACATTGTTATCTGCGCCAATCGTGCGCGGGTTTACCACGCCGGAGAAACGAATAGATTCCGTTCCCTGATTAATCGCAATGCGTTTTTCACCCACGACATGTAAATTGCCATTTGCTAATAACTGGTCAACGGTCACGGTAATTGTGCCTTTAAAGGTATTATTGGCATTTGCGCCACCTTTGCCGTTAAAGTCGCTGTTTCCTTTCACATCAATTTCTGTGTTGCTACCGCCTAACCAACCTTGCATAAACCCAGGCAGAATCGCTGCCAAGAATCCGGTTTTTCCGCTACGGTTTGCATTTGCAGACGAGTTTTTACTCGCACTCACGTTTTCTTGTAAGTTGATCGTTAAGATATCGCCAACATTACGAGGCCTTCTGTCTTCAAATAGCGGCTGGTAGCCGTAGTAAGCAGGTTGAGCACTCTGAAAAATAGCACCGTTAGGAGCGGGTGCTGTGGGTGCAGTCGGTACTGCACTGGTTTGTGTGTCCACCAGCGGGCGTGGCTTAATATGTGCACAGCCATTTAATGTGACCGCCACTGCCGCAACCAAACAGACGGATTTTGTGGTCTGTAACACTGTTTTTCTCCGCTTAGGAACAATACCGTTTTCAATCATCATGCGACTCTTTTGCTACTGGATACCTTTGTCATCACGAAAGGCAGTTCACGATGTTATTCATGAACTGCCATCCTTACTTACAGCTGTGTCAGACGTTGCAGCATTTGGTCTGATGCAGAAACTGCTTTGCTGTTAATTTCGTATGCACGTTGAGTTTGGATCATGTTCACCAACTCTTCTGCAACGTTAACGTTTGAGGTTTCTAACATGCCTTGATACAGCAAGCCCGCGCCGTTGGTGCCCGGAGCACTCTCATTCGGTGCACCTGAACTTGCGGTTTCCATGTACAGGTTTTCACCCATGCTTTCTAAGCCAGCATCGTTAATAAAAGTGGTTAACGTGATTTGACCGATTTGCTGTGGTTGGTTGTCTCCATACACGGTGACTGAAACCGTACCATCGCGGGCAATACTCAAGCTGTTGGCGTTTTCAGGGATCATGATCGCCGGAACCACTTGATAGCCACTCGATGTCACTAACTGGCCATCTTGGTTACGCTGAAGCGCACCATCACGGGTGTAAGCATCGGTACCATCAGGCATCTGAACGTGTAAAAAACCTTGACCTTTAATGGCGATATCCGTGGTCGTGCCGGTTTTGTTCAAGTTACCTTGGCTATGAATACGTACTGTCGCCACTGGGCGCGCACCGGTACCCATTTGTAAACCTGATGGTAATGAGGTTTGTTCTGAACTCATCGCACCCGGTTGACGGATGTTTTGGTACAGTAAATCTTCAAATACCGCACGTTGGCGTTTAAAACCGTTGGTGCTGACGTTTGCCAAGTTGTTGGAAATTACGTCTAGGTTTGTTTGTTGAGCATCAAGCCCTGTTTTTGCAATCCATAAAGAGCGGATCATAGTCATTCCTTACTAACAATTGCCGTCCAGCGGCTAGCTGTTAGTGATTAGCTGATCGTAAGTAGTTGATTGGCACGCTGCGCATTTTCGTCTGCGCTGTGGATCACTTTCATTTGCATTTCAAAATGGCGAGCATTGGCAATCATGGAGACCATGGCTTCAGCGGCATTGACGTTACTGCCCTCAATCACCCCAGAAGTCACGACAGCACGCTCGCTCATCGGTAATCCCTCTCCATTCGCTGCTTGCGCCTGAGGGGATAAATGGAATAATCCATCTTCACCACGGACTAAGTCTTGCGGCTGCGCTTCAACCACTTTGAGGCGGCCAATCTGTCCCAACATGGTTGGTGGATCGGTTGCCAGCAACGCGGTAATGGTGCCATCGTTACCGATAGTTAATTCCGCATTCGGTGGCACGTTAATAGCACCGCCATCACCTTGTAACACGCGCTCACCAATCATCAATTCACCGTCTGGCGAAATTTGAATGTTACCGTTGCGGGTATACGCTTCAGTGCCATCGCCTAAAGCGACTGCCAAAAAGTGTTTATCATTCAACGCAACATCCATCGGTCTACCGGTATAGTTCAGTTGACCTTGGCTCATATCCGCACCGGGTGTTGATGCGACAACTAACGTACGCGTCTGCTCGGTATCACCATGAATAGGCACTGCACGCATCGCTGACAGCTGAGCTTTAAAACCCGCCGTTGAAACGTTCGCAATGTTATTCGACACAATACTTTGGTTTTCAAGCGCATGACGCGCCCCGCCCATTGCGGTATAAATGACATGATCCATCGCCAGCCTCTAGGATTAACGTAAGTTAACCAGTGTTTGTAACATCTGGTCTTGGGTCTTAATGGTTTGGGCGTTGGACTGATAGTTACGCTGCATCACAATCATGCTGATCAGTTCTTGGCTCATATCCACGTTGGACGATTCCAGCGCACCACTGGTTAATTTACCGAATTGACCTACACCCGGAACGCCATCCATTGGGTTACCAGAAGCATTTGATGCAGCCCAGACGTTACCACCTTGGGAAACTAAACCATTCGGGTTAGCAAATGCGGATAACGCAATTTGACCCACAACGCGTTTTTGTTGGTTGGAGTAGTTAGCAACAATCAGACCGTTATCTTCGATTTTGAAGGTGGTGTATTCACCCGCAGGGTAGCCGTTAACATCAATAGCACTGACTGAAGATTCGCTCACTTTTTGTTGACGGGTTTTGCCCAAATCAACTTGTAGAGTACCATCATTCGCACCATTTAAGCCTTTGAATGGGAAAGCAAACGTTGTTGGTAATTGAACCGTAGTATCTGGGTCACCAGGGTTTGGGCCTTTGACAACTTTTTCAGTCATTAGCTTACCGTTACCGTCAAATTCTAGCTCCCCCAGTTTTTCAGCTTTAGTTTCACTAGAATCTTTAGCGTATGCACTCCATTTGTTATCTGCATCCTTCACAAAATAAACAGAAATTTCATGGGTGTTACCTTGGCTGTCATAAGCTGTCATGGTAGTGCTGAAGTTATATGTCGCGATATCATCAGGCTTGTTTGGATCAAAAGGCTTATCTTTAACTTTATCTTCTGAGTTCAAGTTAATCGTTAACTTAGCTAAATCAGATTGCTTCGCATCCATCATATCCGTTGGGATATTCATGCCAGCCGGAACACCACCACTTTGTACTGTGATATTGCCTTTCTCATCCACGCTTGCCGGATATCCAGTCACTACCATGCCTTGGTTGTTGACTAAGTTACCGCTTTTATCACGCAGGAATTGACCGTCACGGCTGTAATAAACATCACCGTTTTGGTCTTGAACACGGAAAAAACCGTTACCGGAAATCGCAACGTCGGTTGCTCTATCAGTACGGGTAATTGGACCATCTTTGAAGTTTTGAGTGACGGCTGCAACGTTAACACCTAGCCCAACACCGGAGCCGGCAAACATATCAGCAAACGAGGTTGTCGCCCCTTTAAAACCGTTAGTTGCGGAGTTGGCAATGTTGTTACCAATCGAGTCTAGCCCCGCTGATGCTGCATTTAAGCCACTGACTGCTTGTGAAAAAGACATATTTTCTCCATGAATATTTGGGGAATAAAAGTTTGGGGAATAAAATTAAGATGCGGGATACACTTTAAAGATGCTGCTTAGTGGCACGCTTTGCCCTATTCCAACATCCAGTAATGGTGCATCTGAGCCAGGTGTGACACCATTGACTCGGGTATAACCGAGTTTGGTGACCTCAATTTCAGACCCCATCCTGACGGCTTTCACATCAAAGAAATATTTACCTTTCGGATCGGCAACCACATTGCCGTTGTTATCGCGACCATCCCATGCCATATCGTAAATATCGGGTTTCACTTCTGAGTCATAGGTGATGGTACGGACGACGGTGCGGTTTTTGTCTCGAATGGTAATTTCAACGCTATCGGCCATCTTCGGTAGGAAGAAACCAAATGGCGATGAAATGTAATCGGTTTGCGGCTCTTCAGTACCGTCCCCGCCTTCATTACCTTCTGTTGCACCAAAATTACTGAGCCCAAAATTAGATGGGCTATTCGCGCTAATCACATCATCAGGTAACGGGTTAGCCGGCTTAGCCACATTGCTATTTTCGCCGTTGCTCTCTTTTTTCAGTGGCGCAAGCACAATTTCATTGCGCGGGATAAGCACCCCTTTGCCCACTAGTTGCGTCGCCTGTAATGACTGTCCAGACCCAATTTGTTGCGAAATTCCGGTAACGCTATCGCTGAGTTTATTCATACTCTCAAGCGTGGCTATCTGCGCCAATTGCCCCGTTAAATCCGCGTTATCCATTGGTTTGGTCGGATCTTGGTTCTGCATTTGCGTGACAATCATGGTTAAAAATGTGTCACGCATATCATCACTTTGACTTTTCTTTGGAATGTTACTCGCTGCAGCTGCAGGTCCAGCAACTGTGTTATCCAAAGAATCATTCATTGAGGCAGAAATTCCCATTGCGCGTCTCCGTTACTGACCTAGCGTTAAGGTTTTCTGTAGCAATGTTTTAGCGGTATTCATGACTTCTAAGTTGGCTTGATAGCTACGCGATGCGGAGATGGTGTTGATCATTTCACCCACGGTATCGACGTTAGGCATCTTCACATAGCCCTTTTCATCTGCAAGAGGATGACCGGGCTTGTATTCCATACGCGGGGGAGCGGGATCTTCGATTAATTCACTCACACGAACGCCACCGACTTGGTTACGACCTTGTGGTGCCATTTGAAAAACCACTTGCTTCGCGCGGTATGGTTCACCATCAGGACCCACCACACTTTCTGCGTTCGCCATGTTACTCGCACTAACGTTTAAACGCTGAGATTGCGCGGTTAATGCAGAAGAGGAGATATCAAAAATACTGAGTAAACCCATAACCCTTACCCTTGTTGTAGAACGGCCAACATACTTTTGACTTGGCTATTGATGAATGTAAGATCGGCTTGATATTTCAATGTGTTATCAGCAAATTGGCTGCGTTCAACATCCATATCAACCGTATTTCCATCCATTGAAGTTTGATAAGGCACGCGATATTTCAGATCCAGTGCAGCAGGCTTCATATCATGGCCTTCAATATGTCCTTTGGCTGTCACTGCCAGTGAAATACCCTTTCCTTTCACCACGCCTTTATCCATCGCTTGTTGTAATTGACGATTAAAATCAATATCACGCGCTTGATAACCGGGGGTATCCGCATTGGCGATGTTAGAAGCCAAAACAGTCTGTCTTGCTTCTCTTATGGACAAAGCCCGTTGCTGAAAAGCAAAGGTGGCATCTAATTTATCAATCATGGTTTCCTCAATGGATTTCAGTTAATTCCTAATCGATTTAGACGAAAATTAAGAATCTTTTAATTGCAGTTTTTATAAACGCAAAGTTTGAATATAGAAATTCGATGCTCATATTAGCTGGCAGATAAAAAATCTAATGGCGAGATAAAGGCAAAATAATTGACCTATTTGCCTCATTCATTATTGACGATGTAGGTAAACTTCAAGGGTGAAAAGGTATTGGATGAAAAAGGAAATGGGATGATAAAAACTATTTTTTCAATTAAATATATTTTAATTATCAGTATATTAAACCTATTTTCTTTTTCTGTGCAAGCATCTCTTCCACAAGATATTGACCAGTATTTCCGTAAAATTCATGGAAAACAAAATAGCGTTTCAATTGAAATAAAAACCCCAATTGATAAATGGCCAAATTGTGATAAGCCGCAAATTGGCTTACCCAGTGGGGGTCGTAATATGGGGAATATCTCATTGCCAGTGCAGTGCGATAAGAAAAAACAGTATTTACAGCTGACGGTGAATGTCACCGGGCAATATTATGTTGCTACCCGCAATATTCAGCGGGGAGAAACCATTGAATTTGTGGATATTGGCACCAAAAAAGGGCTTATTCATCAATTGCCATCTGGGGCATCTACCGACAAAATGGCACTGCGTGGTACGTTAGCCCTTCGCAATATTACTGCTGGGCAGACGTTTACTCGCTCAATGGTTAGGCGCCCTTGGGCTATTAAAGCGGGTCAAACCGTGTATGTATTTGCTACTGGCAATAACTTTTCCGTTAAGTATGAAGGCCGAGCCATTAATAATGCTGCGATGGGTGAGAATATTCGGGTTCGACTCATCAATGGGCAAGTGGTCAATGGTGAAGCTCAAGAAAATGGCAGTGTTCAAGTGGCGCTTAACTAGCTTAATTTAAAATTAAATCATCAAGTTATAGCGTGATAATTTTCTGTTTTTGAAGCGAATTACAGGTATAATTTTTGCAATTCGTCTGAAGTAGTTAAATATGCAGTTAATTATCAGGATTTACATCGCGATTTAAGTAAAATTACTTATCTCGCTGGTAATTTGAAAACTAACCGAATATTAAAGGTTCACTAATATCTGCCGATAACCTTCTATATCAAAAATATCGGGAACAGGAAAAATACTATGGCTATTGAGCAAACATCTGCAATCTCTGCCTTGACTCAGGTCACCACTCGCGATCCACAAGAAACCGCAGCGCTGGTTCGTGAGAAAAAAGTCTCCGCAAATGAAGCCGTTAAAGAAAGCACTTTTGCACCGAGTGAGTTACAAAAGAAATTACTTCAGCCTCAAGCTTCTGATATTGATGTGACTAAAGTTGAAAAAATCAAACAAGCCATTAAAGACGGCACGTTAACTATGGATGCAGGTAAAATCGCTGATGGCATTTTACGTGACGCTCATGAATGCATGCTTTCTATGAAATAAACTGAACGACTATGAACGACGAATTATTACTCCTATTAGAACAGCAGCTTGGTCATTTGCAGTCACTGGAAATTGTGATGAAAAATGAAGAGCTATTACTGGGTTACCATCGTGTGCCACCTTCTCCATTTCAGGAAACAACGGAGCAAAAGCGTTTTTTAGTTGCCGCTATCAGTCATGGCGAGAACCACCGTTTACGACTGGAAGAGCAAGCAAAAATCGTTGCGCCGTATGAAGGTAACCCAGCGCTTAGCCACACTTGGAATACAATTAAAGACCTGACGGCTCAGCTAAAAGATTTAAATTATCGTAATCACCAAATGCTTCAACTGCATATTGAGCTGAATGCACAACGTCTAAATTTTGTGAAAAAGCATAATAATCAGTCAACTTACGGTGCTGACGGCTTAGAATCTAAACGCCCTGCGTTAGGAAAGAAAATTTCAATTTAGATTTCTGGCTAAACCTATTTTCCTCACCCCCTATTTTTATCTGGTTAAATGATCAGAGTCTTTTTGGTTTATTAAACTCAGCCTTTTGGCCGATTAAATTTCGCTTTTCTTGCTTTTATTCTCACCTCAATACATTTCACAACCTCTCCATCTGTAACCCCGATTTTTTCTAGCCCTTTAACAAATTCCAATAATTCCTTCAATGTGTCTGTTATGTTATTTACACTATGATTATGTATAGATATCGATGCACTTTAATGATTAATATCTAGCATTTTTTGGCTCATATTCGTAAGACTTGATGCCGTTCGCACCATTCGGTTTAAAGTCCGCAAAGACCTTAACGGTGCTTTTGTATAAAACTGACGCGCAAGAAAATAGGCAGTGAGTGAGGAGTTATGCGCTCATCTCACTACACTGCCTATTGTGATATTTATTTGTGTTTCGTTAACTTGAAATCAATCGACTGTTTATGACCCGCTGATCATTGATGTCATTCTAATCTTACGGTGATCTGACATTTCTAAATTGGACATCACCACTAACTGCGGCAAGCTACGACGCAGGAAGCGGGATAAAATCAGTCTCAGTGCATGATTCACTAACAGCACCGTTGGTGCGCCCATGGCTTCTTGATGCCCCACCGCCTCTTCAGCTTGAGTTTGAATAAACTGGGCTAAATTTGGCTCTAAACCACCACCATTCTTCGCAGCTTGTAGCAGGATTTGCTCCAACTTCGCATCCAACCCAATCACTTGAATCTCTTCAGCGCTACCAAACCATTGCTGGGTAATAGCACGTCCTAGAGCAATACGCACCTGAGAAGTGAGGTAATCGGTATCTTTTTGTTCACCATTTTCACCCGCCATTTCAGCCAGCGTCTCAATAATGGTACGCATGTCGCGGATGACCACATCTTCCATGAGTAGGTTTTGTAAGACGCGGTGCAAGATGGTCAGAGAAATGGTGTCTGGGATCAGGTCATCCGCCAGTTTTGGCATCTCTTTTTTCACGCGGTCATACAACATTTGGGCTTCTTGACGACCAAAAAGCGTGCTCGAGTATTGCAGTAAGATTTGATTGAAGTGCGTTGCTACCGCGGTACTTGCGGAAACAACGGTATAACCTTGAATTTGAGCTTGTTCGCGCAAGTCATCGTCAATCCATACTGCAGGTAGACCAAATGCAGGCTCTTTAGTCATATCCCCTTGTAAGGTTCCCGCCGCATTGCCTGGGTCAATCGCTAAGTTGCGTCCTGGTTGAGCTTCTCCGCGCCCCACCTCAGCCCCTTTGATAAGAATGCGATATTCACATGGGGATAATTCTAGATTGTCGCAAATATGCACTACTGGAGGTAAGTATCCAACTTCCTGAGCAAATTTTTTACGTAGCCCACGAAGTCGACCCAATAGCTCCCCTTGCTGATCGTTATCAACCAGCGGAATTAGGCGATAACCGACTTCCATTGCCAGTAAATCTTCTAACTGCACATCATCCCATGTGGCTTCGACCACTTTATTGGCCTCTTGGAAATGTTGCGCTTGACTATCATCCATCGTTTTTTCTGGATTGCGAGCACGTTTTACCAGATACCACCCTAATGCAGCCAATGCCGCGGTGAACAGTAGGAAAACAAAGTTAGGCATCCCCGGAATAAGTCCAATCAACCCTAATACCCCAGCACTGAGCCACATCACGCGCGGGTTATTAAACAGTTGAGTGACCATCTGCTCACCAACATCTTCATCAGTTGCAACGCGAGTGACGATAACCCCCGCTGCTGTCGAGATAATCAATGCTGGAATTTGAGCGACTAGACCATCACCGATGGTTAATAAGGTATAAGCGCTCGTTGCATCACCGAGGGTCATATGGTGCTGGCCTACACCGATAATCAAACCACCGATGACATTTATCACCATGATCATAATTCCGGCGACGGCATCACCACGGACGAATTTACTCGCACCGTCCATTGAACCGTAAAAATCGGCTTCTTGGGTCACTTCTGCTCGGCGTTTTTTCGCTTCATCATCATTGATAATACCGGCGTTTAAATCGGCATCGATGGCCATTTGCTTACCCGGCATTCCATCAAGCACAAAGCGAGCGCCTACTTCGGCGATACGCCCCGCACCCTTGGTGATAACCATAAAGTTAATCAGAACCAAGATAATGAAAACGACAATACCAATGGCAAAGTTACCGCCAACCAAGAAGTGACCAAAGGCTTCGACAACGCGCCCTGCGGCATCCGGTCCAGTATGACCATCTAGCAGAATGATACGCGTTGAAGCGATATTCAAAGATAGGCGCAATAAGGTTGCGAACAGCAAAATGGTGGGGAATGCGGCAAAATCCAATGTCCGTTTGGTGAACATCGCCACTAACAGCACCATAATGGACAGCGCGATGTTAAAGGTGAATAGTAAATCCAGCAGGAATGCCGGTAATGGCAGAACCATCATCGACAGAATCAGTAATATCAGCACGGGTCCAGCGAGGATTTGCCACTGAGTTCCTTGTAAATTTTTCGGCAATTTTAAAAGTGTAGCCAAATTAGCCATCGCGATTGTTATCTCCAGCAAAATCCAGCGTCGGTGGCACTGGTAAATTTTTCGGTTTCTTTGGTTTCAGGCCACCTTCACGACGCCAGCGGCGTAATTGGTAAACCCATGCTAAAACTTCTGCTACCGCTGCATACAGCGCAACAGGGATACTTTGTCCAATCTCCGCATGGCGATATAACGCACGCGCGAGCGGTGGAGCTTCAAGCTGTAAAATACGGTGCTCTGCACCAATTTCTTTAATACGTTGGGCAATAACCCCCGCGCCTTTTGCCAAGACTTTCGGCGCCCCCATTTTTTTATCGTCATATTTTAGGGCGACAGCGTAGTGAGTCGGGTTGGTGACAATCACATCCGCACTGGGTACATCTGCCATCATTCGGTTACGCGCAATCGCTCGTTGTTGCTGACGAATTTTGGCTTTAATGTGAGGATCGCCCTCTTGTTGCTTAAATTCGTCTTTAATTTCTTGGCGGCTCATCCGTAACTTTTTCAAGTGAGAGCGAAATTGATAAAACACATCAAATGCCACCATCGGGATTAATAGAAAAACAATTAAATAACCCGCAAAAATCACCTTCTCGAGTGCGTTTGCCAACGCCGTTGTCGGTGGTTCCATCACCAAATGGAGTAACGATGGCCAACTTTGCCAGAGAAATATGGACGCGCCTAACCCCACAAACAGTGATTTTAATATTGCCTTAAACAATTCAGATAAGGCATTCATGGAGAAAATTCGCTTTAATCCCTTGATTGGATTTAATTTTTTCAAATCAAACTTAATCAATTTGCTATTAAATAACAATCCACCCACCAATGACGATGCAGAGATCCCCACCAGCGCTAACCCCCCAATGATTGGAAATAGCGCAAATAACGCCTCACTAACTACCCTCCCCAAATAACTGAGCATCAACCCGGTGTTTTGCAGATAATGACCGTCAAAGATAAATCCTTGGCGCATGATTTGTCGTAGCTGGTTTGCCAAATGCCCGCCACTTAGCCACAGCAAACTGACTCCAGCCAACATCATCATGAGGGAGCTTAATTCTTTGGAGCGAACAATTTGCCCGTCATCTTTCGCTTTCTGCTTTTTATGGGGCGTGGGTTCTTCTGTTTTTTCTACATCACTTTCGTCGGACACGTGACTTCCAAAAAATTAGGCTATACGCATAGTCGCTATAGCATGACAGAGTGTAAAAAAATCAATGGTGGAAAATAGACGTACTTCGCAGGGGTTTTTTGGCTATTGAGCAATATGACAACAACTTTGCGAAGCGCTTCGCAAAGAGGTAAATGAAAGGTAAAAAGAAAGAAAGTCAAAAAAGATGACCTAAAAAATCACGTCCTATAATACCCACTCCGTAAAATGGGGTATATTGATAACATCAATGTAAAATACTCTATTTATAGCAGGTGATATTCGTTATGGCTCTGATCCCTAAAAACTATGCTCGCTTAGAAAGTGGGTACCGTGAAAAAGCACTTAAAATTTATCCATGGATATGCGGGCGCTGCACGCGGGAATTCGTTTATTCGAATCTGAGAGAATTAACCGTTCATCATATCGATCATGACCATACCAATAACCCTGAAGATGGGAGTAATTGGGAGTTATTGTGTCTCTTCTGTCACGATCATGAACATTCTAAGTATACAGAAGCCGACCAGTATGGAACGAATGTGGTTGCGGGTGAAGATGCACAAAAAGATGTGGGTGAAGCCACTTATAACCCATTTGCCGATTTAAAAGCGATGCTAGATAAAAAGAAATAATCGCATCCGCATTTTGTTCTCGCAGGTTTGAAATGCTATTCAAGCCTGCGTTTCTTCCGACTGTTAGCCTTGCATTTCCAGCCTTCGTCTCTCTATTCCAGCATTATAGTTTCATTTTTCGGCGCGCTATCCAGCCATTTATCAGAAATTGCATCTTATTGCACACCCTCTACGAAGAGCTAACCAACTATCCTTATCTTTTGGATGTACAAAGTGACATTATTGATGACCTAACAACACGCCTTATCATTCCATTATTTGATACACGTCATCTGCAAGCTGCCCTGCCGATTCGACTTAACCCAATTATTGATATTGAAGGGCAACCCTTTGTACTGATGACTCATTTGATGTCAGCCATCTCTAAATCCATGCTAGGAAAAGAGATTATTTGCATTGAGTACCAAAGAGATAAAATCAAAAGTGCGATAGACCTACTGGCCGATGGGTTTTGATTAAAAATCGCGAATAAAATAATGATGCACAACTACCCTAAATAATTTGAGCCATAGCAAGAAGGCAAACTCAGCCAATAACGCTATAGCTCAAAATATCACGAAGAAGCGAACGAATTAGAAACCTAATTCATCTAACAGATCATCCACCTGCGACTGTGATGCCATCACATTCACACCTTCTTTATTAATCTGAGGACCATTGAGCAGGCTTTCACTTTGAGTTTTCACTCGCATTTCTGGTGGTGTATTTTCCATCAGCAACGCTAATAGCTGTTTCTCTGCTTCTTCAACCACTTCCATCATTTTTTTGACGACTTGACCCGTTAAGTCTTGGAAGTCTTGCGCCATCATGATTTCTAGTAATTCAGCTTTAGTCACTTCGCTATCTTGGATAACTTGTCCCAAAAATGCTTGAGTGGAGCCGCGTAACGCTTCGGAGACTTCACCGGATGCCACTTCTTCCCACTGTTGCTGCAACGCAATCGCATTTTTGTTCATTTCCACTTGCAGCGGTTTGATAACATCAATGCCGTTGAGTGTTTTTTCTGCCGCTTGGGCTGTCATTTGGGCAATATAACGCAGGCGATCTTTACCGTCTGGAATACTTGCTACTGCCTGCTGAACACTTTTCTCAAGACCCAACTCACGCATACTTTCACGTAAGGTTCTCATCAGAGTTCCAATGCGTGTAATGACGTGTTTTAGATCTTCGTTGCCAGTCCCATTACGGCTGCCATTCATTGTTACTTGTTCAATCATCACTGTCTCCTTTACCGCCCGCGATTATTGCAGCCCCATTTTTTCAAATACTTTATTTAATTTTTCTTCGAGGATAGCGGCGGTAAACGGTTTCACAACATAGCCGCTTGCACCAGCTTGTGCTGCCGCAATGATGTTTTCTTTTTTCGCTTCTGCGGTCACCATTAAGACAGGGATATGTTTTAGTGCATCATCACCACGAATGGTTTTAAGTAACTCTAAACCATCCATGTTTGGCATATTCCAGTCTGCAACCACAAAATCAATATTCCCAGCACGGATTTTTTCGAGGGCATCAACGCCATCTTCCGCTTCTTCAATTTTGTTAAAACCAAGTTCTTTTAATAAGTTACGGACGATGCGACGCATAGTAGAAAAGTCATCGACAACCAGAAAACTCAGATCTTTAGCGGCCATAACCACTCCTTCAAAAATACAATGATAAATAAACTGCCACCACTAAACGGTGACAGTAGAAAGTTTTGTTAATACGCTAGGGGCAATTTTCAGTAGATCCAGCACTTCATCTGCCGCATTCATTTCGATTGCGGCACGTGGCATACCAAATACTACACAGCTACTTTCATTTTGAGCGTAAGTGAAAGCCCCTTGTTGACGCAGGTTGAGTAGGCCTTTGGCACCATCCATTCCCATCCCCGTCAACAAAATACCAATACATTTACGTCCGACATGCTTAGCGACTGAGTCAAATAGCACATCAACGGAAGGACGATGGCGGTTAACCGGATCGCTCTGCTCCAACACCACTTGGTAGCCTTTGCCTTTATCGGCAATCAGCATATGTGAATCACCCGGCGCGATATACGCACAGCCTTTTTGTAAAACTTCGTTGTGCTCTGCCTCTTTAACCGTGAGTGCACACAGTTTATTTAAACGTTCAGCAAAAGAGCGGGTGAAGCCTGCAGGCATATGCTGAGTGATCACCACAGGAGGGCACTCTCTAGGCAGCATCTCTAAAAATTGACGGATTGCTTCTGTTCCACCGGTTGATGCGCCCACTGCTATCACGCGGTTGTTGCACACGTATGGCGTCAGAGGTTTAGCTAGAGTCGTCGGCTCTGCGACTTTTTTCTCTGTTCGAGCAAAACGGTTACGCTGCGACATTTTAGACATCGCCGCTGCGCGAATTTTTTCACCGATCATATCGCGATAACTCATCATGGTTTCGCGAATACCAATCTGTGGCTTTGTCACAAAATCCACAGCGCCCAGCTCTAAAGCCTTTAATGTCACTTCAGAACCTTTAGAGGTTAATGTGGATACCATGACGACCGGAATTGGATGTAGCCGCATCAATTTTTCTAAGAAATCAATCCCATCCATTCTCGGCATTTCAACATCGAGGGTAATAACATCTGGCTCCAGTTGCTTAATCAAATCCCGAGCAACATACGGATCTGGCGCCGTGTCGACCACTTCCATATCAGAGTGACTGTTGATAATTTCACGCATCAATTGGCGCATTAGTGCAGAGTCATCGACGCACAATACTTTTATTTTTTTCATTGTCCTCTCCTCGCCGACGCTAAGCTGTAGACGGTCTGCCCATTGATCACGAACTGTTTTGTCAATTGCGAAATATTTTCAGAGTGACCAATAAACAATAAGCCATCCGGCTTGAGCAGTGGCGCAAAGCGCTCTAGCAGTTTTATCTGCATTTCCTTGTCAAAATAAATCATGACGTTACGACAAAAAATCGCATCGAAGCGATGTTGTAATTGCCAATCGCCTTCAGTCAGGTTTAAGTAACGAAACTCAATCATGTTGCTAAGAGCGGGCTTTACGCGAGCAAACCCTTCGTATTCACCCACCCCTTTCATGAAGTAGCGCTGCCGTTGGAGTGCTGTCAGGGTTTTGAGCTCTTCGATTCGATAGATCCCTTGCTTCGCTTTCTCTAATACTTCCGTGTCAATATCGCTGGCAACGACCTTGGCATTGATGGCGTTTGCCCCCAGAACATCACTCACTGTCATGGCGATAGAATAAGGTTCTTCCCCTGTCGAAGAGGCCGAACACCAAATATTGATATTGCTATTTCGGCGGCTTTTTAAAAAATCCGTCAATGTCGCAAAGTGGTGAGGCTCTCGAAAGAATGCCGTTAAGTTTGTGGTCAGTGCATTGATGAATGCTTGCCATTCCGCATTCAACGGTTCACGTTCTAACATTCGTAAGTAGTCAGAAAAATTGTCGATATTACAGTCACGTAAACGCTTTAATAAGCGGTTATAGACCATATTTTTCTTATTCATCGTAAGGACTATTCCAGACTTTTTATGAATAAATCGACAAACCCGACCAAACTCGTCATCAGTCAAAGGTTCTATCTGTGGTACTAATAGCATCGTACTTGTCGTCCTATTCAATAAAAACCGGCGAGGCAGCCGAAAGTGGCTGCCTAACTATCATCGTCTAACTTGTGAATTGTCTAGTTAACCGTCTCACCCCAACTCACGTTATCTAGATTGAGACTTCATTATTCACGCTATTGCGTGGATACCCATTACCGTCTAACTCGGGTGGATTGTTCTGGTAATTCGAAAAACTCCACTGTCTCGACCAGATTATTGGCTTGGTCTTCAAGTGCCGCTGTTGCACTCGTTGATTGCTCTACTAATGCGGCGTTTTGTTGTGTAACAGAATCCATTTGGGTTACCGCAATCGCGACTTGCTCAATACCTCGGCTCTGTTCATTCGATGCAGACGCAATGTTGCCCATCAATTCGGTCACCTGATTAACGGCGGCAACCAATTCATTCATAGTTTGACCTGCTTCATTCACCAACTGAGAACCTTGGTTCACGCGTCCAACCGATTCGTCAATCAAGCCTTTAATCTCTTTCGCCGCTTCAGCGCTTCGCTGTGCTAATGCGCGAACTTCACCTGCAACTACCGAGAATCCACGACCTTGCTCACCCGCACGCGCCGCTTCTACTGCTGCATTCAATGCAAGAATATTGGTCTGGAAAGCGATGCCATCAATAACACTGATAATGGCGCTAATTTTCTGAGAGCTGTTCGAAATTGCAGTCATGGTGTCAATCACACCTTCCGTGATTTCACCGCCTTTGGTCGCCGTACGCGATGCACTTACTGCAAGTTCACTAGCTTGACGGGCGTTATCCGCGTTTTGTTTCACCGTCGCCGTTAATTCTTCCATGCTCGCCGCCGTCTCTTCTAACGAGGCAGCCTGCTGTTCTGTTCTTGATGATAAATTATTATTCCCTAAAGCAATCTCACGAATACCCGTATACATTTGGTCTGTATTAGAACGAATAGAGGTGACGGTTTTTGCCAGTGACTGCTGCATGACTTTTAATTTTTCGAATACATCACCGATTTCATCACGGAAATTAATTTCAATATTCTGATTTAGTTTCCCTTCCGCAACGTGCATAAAGTGTTCACTCATGCTGTTTAATGGTGAAATGACTTTACGTTTTAACCATAGGTGTACAACGGCAATCACACCGAAAATAATGACAATAACGGTGAAGAATGAGACCCATGCAAATTGGTTATAAAATCTTGCATCCGCAATAGAAGCATTACTTTCGTCGTTTAAAACAGAGAGGTAGTTATTAATAACACTGATTAATTCATCTTGGTTTTGTTGTGCAGGCAAATTGATATAGGCCGCAACATCGTTGTTATCAAGATTACCTTTCAATGCGTTTAAGGTGACGACAAAAGCATTAAATTTTTCTTCCAATGCCGCTAAGTTTTCTTTTTCGCTTAGCACTGGCTGAGTTTTGAATTCGTTATACGATTTGTTAGCTGAAACTAAGTAGTTATCGAAAACAACACGGGTTTCTTCGATTAATGGAACGTGGTCTCCGACTTTCATCAGTAAGGCAATTTGGGTCAGGCTATTACGCGCCTGCATTAAGTTTTTACTGGTCTCTTCCAGTAATGCGCGTTTTTTAGAACCCATATCGATTCTTTCTAGCGCTTTTAATTCGCTGTTAACGATACCGACAGAGACGCCGCTTGAGGTTAACTGCATGCCACAAAATAAAATCAGGAGTAAGTATAAGCTCACTGAAATTCGGATATTCTTTCCTAACATATTTAATCCCCTACTTATGCCAGCCAAAAGTTTGGCCCTTTTTTAATTATCGAGCTTAAACATATAAAAGCGCTGCGAGAGAAACTCTCACAGCGCTCGAACAGATTTACCCTTAAAAGGTTTCCCAGTTATCGTCATCTTTATGATTTTTCGATGCGATTTTGGATAAATCTGGTGTTTTAACAATATTAGATACTGTTCTTGGTGCAGGTTGTGCGTTGCGTACTTTTGCTTGATCCATTGCAGGTAAACGGAAAATGGAGATCAACTGAGAAAGCTTAGCGACTTGCTCTTCCAGTACATTTGCAGCAACAGCGGATTGCTCAACGAGTGAGGCGTTTTGCTGAGTCACTTTGTCCATCTCTTCCACGGCAATACTCACTTGAGCAATACCTTTGCTCTGCTCATCAGACGCGGTTGCGATATGCGTCATGATGTCAGTAACACGTGTGACTGAGTCGACAATTTTTGTCATTGTTTCACCAGCATCTTCTGCTTGGCGAGCCCCGACGTCTGTTCTAGAAACAGAGTCTTCAATCAAGCCTTTGATCTCTTTTGCTGCATCTGCACTGCGTTGAGCAAGGCTACGAACTTCATCGGCAACCACCGCAAATCCACGACCATGTTCACCAGCACGCGCGGCTTCAACGGCAGCGTTCAGTGCAAGAATATTGGTTTGGAAAGCAATGCTGTCGATAACCGCGGTAATATCAGAGATTTTTTGCGAGCTATCTGCGATGTTGCGCATGGTATGAACCACGTTAGACACCACTTTGCCGCCTTCTTTTGCAATAACAGAGGCTTGGCTAGCGAACTCACTGGCTTGATGCGCGTACTCAGTGTTTTGTTTAACCGTCGCCGTCAGTTCACTCATACTTGCTGACGTTTCTTCTAAGCAAGCCACTTGCTGCTCGGTACGCGAAGATAAGTCATTGTTACCCGCTGCGATTTCAGTGGTACCCTGATAGATAGTTTCACTGCCATCCAGTACACCACGAACCGTGTTGATCAGCTCTTGTTGCATGTGTTGGGCACCACGCGCTAACTCACCAATTTCATTGTTCGCTGAGGTATCAATTTTTGGCGTTAAATCCCCTGAAGCGAACACTTTAATGCGCTCGATCAGTGTATTTAATGGCTCAGTGATCCCTTTACGTACATAGCGATAGCTAATCACGCTGATCACCGCTAACAGTACCGATAAAATAACCAGTAAATATAGAGATTGACGGTAATTGGATTCTGCATTCACCACTTCATTTTCAAAATCTGAAGAAATTTCACCAAAATAGAGACCAAACTGCTCTTCAAATTTGGCTTGTAGCCCTGAGGTTCTATGCGCATAGAAGCCGTTTAAGTCCCCCTTCTCTGCATATTCCGCCAATTTGGTTAATGCAACACGGTAATCCTCGTAGGATTTCAGTAAGTTATCAAATAACCCCTTATCCACATCTGCGTTTGCCATCAACTTTCTGTAGCTGTCATACGCTTCATCGGCGGCTTTAAATTTACCTTTCGCTGAAGCAATAAGATCCGCAGCAGAAGCATCATCTTTAATGCTTAACTCTTCTAATAAATACGCGTTAATGGAGCGGTTTAAATCAGAACGAGCTTGCAATAAGTTGACCCAGCTTTGAGTCAGAACGAGTCTTTGGCGTTGGAGAGAATTCAAATAATTAATACTGTCGCTGTTATCGCCGAGTTTGGTAAACATCAAACCACTCGATACCAGCTGCAATAAAATAAATACAAAAATAACGGACAAAAGTCCTGATACGATTTTAATTCGACTGTACATGGTGTTTTACTAACATAGTGTTGTTGTAGTTTGGATATCGGACAGTTGCTCAAAAACTTTAGTTAATCACTTACCATTTTTGAGCAAATTATCAGCGTATTTAACGCATCTAATGACACGTTATTCCGCGATATTGTCGATTAACGCCATCTCTTCACTGGTCAATAATTTTTCAATATCAACCAGAATCAACATACGTTCGCCTACCGTTCCTAACCCGGTCAGATACTGAGTGGATAATGTCACCGCGAAATCTGGCGGCGGTGCGATTTGTTCTTCATGCAGCACCAGCACATCAGAAACACCATCAACCACAATTCCCACGACACGGTCTTTTAAGTTCACAACGATGACAACGGTGTTGTCGTTGTAAACCACATTTTCATGGGAAAACTTAATGCGCAGATCGATGATCGGAATAATGACGCCACGCAAGTTGGTGACGCCTTTAATAAAGTCAGGGGTATTCGCGATACGAGTCACTTGCTCATAACCACGAATTTCCTGCACTTTTAAAATTTCGATTCCGTACTCTTCTTCACCAAGCGTAAAAATGAGGTAGCCTTCGCCATTCTTTTCTTCTTCAAGCTTGTTTAAATCGTCATCTAACATAGACATGGTATATAACCTCTATTTAGTGCATTACTGGTTGAGAAACAGGCTGTTTCTTATTAATCAAAATGTTGTTGTTCATTCTCTGCAATTCTGCGACGTCTAAAATCAGCGAAACAGAACCATCACCCATGATGGTGGCAGCCGAAATTCCCGGAATTTTGCGATAATTACTTTCGATGTTTTTCACCACGACCTGCTGCTGCCCTACCAGCTTGTCAACCAATAAAGCAAAGCGATGCCCCGCATTTTGGATGATCAGCGCAATACTATTGGCGAGATTTGGTTCGGCGTTTTCGATAGAAAAGACGTGATGCAATTCGATCAGTGGTAAATATTCACCGCGAACGAGCAGCATTTTTTCTTCACCTGCGAGGCGATAGATATCCTCTGGACGTGGCTGTAATGTGCTAATAATCGCGCTAAGTGGCACGATAAACACATCGTCAGAGACTTTGACTGACATACCATCAAGAATGGCTAAGGTTAATGGCAGTAAAATACGAATGATGGTGCCTTTACCTTCCGTGAAACCGATTTGAATGCGCCCACCCATGTCTTGAATGTTTCGTTTAACCACGTCCATTCCGACACCACGGCCCGATACATCAGTCACAACTTCGGCGGTTGAGAAGCCTGGCGCCATGATCAACATCGCAACTTCGTCATTGGTCATGCCATCATGAACATTCATGCCTTGAGAGCGAGCTTTAGCCAGAATTCGTTCGCGGTTTAGCCCGGCTCCATCATCGCGTACTTCGATGCAAATATTGCCGCTTTGATGCGCCGCAGACAGCGTCAATGTTCCCGCTTCAGGCTTACCATTTGCCAAACGAACTTCTGGTTTTTCAATACCATGATCGAGACTGTTACGGACAAGGTGATTGAGTGGATCGACGATGCGTTCGATAAGGCTCTTGTCTAATTCAGTTGAGCTACCTTCCACTTTCAATTCGATTTTCTTACCCAGTTTAGAGGCAATATCGCGCACCATACGTGGGAAGCGACTGAAGACATAATCCATCGGCATCATACGAATAGACATGACTGACTCTTGTAAAGCCCGTGAGTTACGCTCTAATTGAACGATAGAACTGAGTAAATCTGCATATTCGTTTTGGTCAACTTGTTGGCTATGCTGAGTTAGCATTGACTGGATGATCACCAGTTCGCCCACTAAGTTGATCAGTTGGTCAACTTTTTCAACGGCAACACGGATGCTGCTTGAATCCCCTTTGGGCTTCGCTGCAACTGCTTTTTTAGCGGCAGCGGATGATGGTACAGATGATGGTGCTGGCGCTGTAACAAGTGCCGGTGCCGCAACCGCCACTTTAGGCGATTCAACTGGCTCGGTTGGTGTTTCAACCATTGCCGCCAACTCTTCCACCGTTGCTTCCAGTTCTTCGAGAGTTGCAGCAACTTTACTTTTCTGGTTGCTACCTTGTGTTGCACGCAGGCACTCTTCAAAACTGATTTCGCTATGCTGGATTTGAGACTCATCCACGACGAAACACAGCACGCCACAGATATCGTCGATATCCGTATTGGTTCCTAGCCACGCTTTTAAGCTAGAATCACTTTTTTCAGAGCCAAACAAGCTACCGAATAAGCCTAATTCATCTGCTAATACATCCACTTCCGTTGATTTCAGACCGTTCAACGTAATGATGAAATAGTGAGAGAATTCGTTATTTGTCAATGCGGCATGAGTTTGCATCGCGGTTTCTGAGGAAGACTCATCCGTCGCAGCATCGTCATCTACAACACTGTCATCCACAACATCGTCAGTCTCTTTGGTACTCGCGTTAACAATCGCGGCAACCTCTTCCGAGCCGATCTCGCTGACATCATGTTCAATGCTTTTGAGCACATCACAAATGCGTTTGAATGTCTCATCATCCGGTAATGAGTCATTTTTATAGGCATCCAATTGGGACACCATCACATCTTTTGCATCTAAGAAAACGTCAATAATATCTGGCGTTAATGTCAGCTCATCGTGACGTGCCTTATCGAGCAAGTTTTCTAAGGTATGTGTGGTATTTTGCAGATGAGTGAAACCAAAGGTTGCCGCCCCACCTTTAATTGAGTGGGCACTGCGGAATATGGCATTGAGCTGCTCGCTATCTGGGTCAATAGGATCAAGCTCAAGCAAATGCTGTTCCATATCCCTAAGCAACTCATCGGCTTCATCGAAAAATGTTTGATAAAACTCGGTAATATCCATGCTTTTTATCCAATTTCGCTTAAGTTTCACTTAACACTGACTGCCGGATAAATCCGGCAGTAGTGAGATTCGGGTGATTATGGTTTTTATCATCACTGTTTATCGGGTGACTTTGTCACCTTCACAGTCACGACATCACTGTTTGCCGGTATTGGCACATCTTGTGGGCCTTTTTTCAGCACATCGTTAATCGGTGTTGCGCCATCGTATTCATGTAAAATTTGATTTGTTTCATCTTCATTCAATACGATGATGCTGATCCGCCGGTTGACGGGTGCTAAGCCGTTTTCTTTGTCTAAATGGATGGACGAGGCCATTCCTACTACGCGTAAAACTTTGCGCTCATCCATTCCCCCCATGATCAGCTCACGGCGAGAAGCGTTGGCTCTATCGGATGAGAGTTCCCAGTTGCTGTAATAGGCTTCGCTGGCATACGGCAAGTCATCCGTATGTCCAGAAATACTAATGCGATTCGGAACATCATTGAGTAGTGGTGCAATCGCGCGCAGAATATCGCGCATGTAAGGTTCAACGATGGCAGAGCCTACTTTAAACATAGGGCGATTGGCGCTATCTACGATTTGAATTCGTAAACCATCGTTGATCATGTCAATCAACAAATGGGGTTTTAATTCATTCAAACGCGGGTCTTGTAAAATCGCTTGCTCTAGATTTTCTTTTAATTTTTCAAAGCGATAATTTGCATCACCGGAAATGATGTTATTTGGCTCTGGCATTACATCACCATCACGAAAAATCGGATCTTTTCCACCGCCGGGAATGGGGTTAGTGGCATCTCCGCTTTTCGTTCCTGGATTGATGGCAGTACTGAGCGGAGTACGAAAATACTCCGCTATCTTGGTTAATTCTTGAGGACTGGAGATGGAGATCAGCCACATAACCAGAAAGAATGCCATCATCGCAGTCATAAAATCAGCGTATGCAATTTTCCATGCACCGCCATGGGCGTGCTGCTGATGACCGCCTTTTTTCTTAACACGAATAATTTGAGGGCCATTGGCTGCCATTAGCGATTACTCCTCAGTGGTTTCTGTTGCGCGATTACCGACTTTGACTTCGCGGACTTTATCTTCCAGCTCAAGGAATGATGGTCTGTCAACGCTAAATAAGACTTTACGACCAAACTCAACCGCAATTTGAGGCGCATACCCTTGCAACGAAGAGAGGAAAGTAACTTTAATGCACTCCATCATTTTTAATTGTTCGCTACTGCGCTGACGAATCAAACTAGCCAGTGGTAAAACAAAACCATAAGCCACTAAAATACCGAGGAAAGTTCCTACCATTGCATGTGCAATCAAGGCGCCCAATTCACCCGCAGGTCGGTCTGCAGCTGCTAGCGCATTTACCACCCCTAGAACGGCCGCCACGATCCCAAACGCAGGCATGGATTCGCCCACCATGTTCAAACCGGATGCTGGTACTTCGTTTTCTTGACGGAATGTTTCTAGCTCTTCATCCATTAATGCTTCGATTTCATGCGCTTGCAGGTTACTCGTCACCATTAAACGTAAATAATCCACGATAAACATCATGGCAGTTTGATCTTTGATAATGCGAGGATACTGAGAGAAAATCTCACTCTCTTGCGGATTTTCAATATCTTTTTCGAGTGCAAGTAGGCCTTGTTGGCGAGATTTATTCAAAAGCTGAAATAACAAAGCCATTAAGTCCATTGACATGGCTTTGTTGTAAGAAGAGCGACGGAAGAGTCTTGGTAATACTTTGCATAATGCAACGATGGCTTTACCACTGTTACCCACAACAAATGCGCCTAAACCAGCCCCCAAAATAATGACAAACTCAGCTGGTTGGTACAGCGCGCCAAGATGACCACCGACCATGACATAGCCACCGATAACGGCAGCTGTAACAATGATATATCCGATGAGTATTAACACAGTATTCCCTTTCACTCCGTTGGTTAACAGATGGCAGTCAAAGGGAATATGAGGAAGGACAGGCAATGAAATTGCCTGTAAACCAAATTAATCCAATTACATTACCGCTTTGGTAATGCCATCTTGTCGATATTCCGTAATATCGGCGAGATGCTCGGAAAGTTTACGTTTTTTTATTGCTCGTGATGGAGGCTGGCACAAGCTGCACGTAAAGCTATTTTCAGGAATGTGGGCATAGGTGATAAATGAACCACTACAGCAATTGCAATCGGAGCTTTGCAACATACCACTTTCCACAAAACGAACTAATGTCCACGCTCGGGTTAATGCCAAAATTGGCTCATCTCCTGCATTAGGTGAACACTGCTCTAGGTAGAGTCGATAGGCTTTGAGAATAGCATCAACCCCTTCGCATTGACCGGTTTGCAGTAAAAATTGATAGGCGTTATAGAACATGGATGAGTGAATATTTTGTTCCCATGTCATAAACCAATCGGTTGAAAAAGGGAGCATCCCTTTTGGTGGAGGGCAACCTCTGAGTTCTTTGTATAAACGCACCAAGCGTCCACGACTAATTTGAGTTTCGCTTTCCAACATCTGCAGGCGAGCCCCAAGAGAAATCAATTCCATTGCCAAACGAATATCATTAGCTTCCTTGACGATACTTTTCTCAGCTACGCTACTCATCTTTTTCTCGCTATATCTGAATCGGACTCATTATGCGTTTGCAATAGTCGGGTAGAAAGGAGGATACCCGTATGAATTTGCTGCAATTCATCAACTCGTGAATCTCGGGTAAGCTTCTCAATCGTGTCGCTGTTTTCAAATCTAAATTGACAGATTAGCTGATTTGTTTCCGCTAATTTAACCAATTGAGGTAAAGAAAGTTCTGCTAAAGTGTTCGCCATCGAATCGGAAATTCCGAGACGGAACATGGCAGTGGCTTTTTCCTGGGCGATAAGCTTTTGAGCTAAAAGCAAATATGAAAGATTAATATCGTATATATGCTTCAGAAAATCAGTGGTAGAGCTCATTTTTTTATACCTTTCGAATAATTATTAACATCTGCATGCAGAAAGAACAAATATCAATTTGAGCCGAATGTGTTAACCAAAGTTTTAAATATGAAAATAATTAAAGCTGGATAGTGTAGTCCATTACTATCCCATGAGGTCCATTAAAATACCCAGTTTGGAGTATATAAACACACAGGTTCAAACTTAAATTAAATATATTTCCTGATTACCTACAACAATAACGAGTGGCTAAAAAGTTAGCATTTCTTGTAAATCTCAGAATATACCGATTTCATTATTAGCCGTTAATTATTATGCACCACTAAATTAACTATTCAAGACACTTATGTTTCTTTTTGGTCTATCGGGATAATTATCCATCTATATATTAGCAATTCTTTATTACAACTATATCTTAATCCTACTTATCTCAAATATTCACAACATTTAGATTTTTCATAAGTCAAATACTAGTATTTTAAGTAAAAAACTCACCCATATGAGGGAATTTATAAGCGATAAACACTAAGCATAACGAAAGAACCTACATATTGATCTAAATCAATCTTTATTACGCCCGTAAAAATGTAATTTGTTTACAGGCTTAGTAATATCGGTATCTTAGGAAGAAAAATTAAACATTATTTTTCAATGCGTTTAATCAAAACCACAAATCTTAATCAAATTAATTCAATTTTTTCTCGCCTAAATTAAAGTTAAATTTGTCATACATATTATTATTCCACAGCAACTTTATATTAATTAAATTTAACTGTCTTATTATTAACCAATGGCAATAACATTAAAAATTCTAATTAAGCCCATTTTATATACAGGCAATACCATTAAAGATTTCAGATAAAATTGTCATGAATTCTCATCGAGTATTGCCATATTAATAAGCAAGATTGTTATTTTTGTATGACAAACTCATTTTAATTAAATTAACTTTTCAAACATTTGATTAACCTATTTCGCTATTGTTTTTTGCATAAAAAATTCAAGCCACAGCATTAGTTAGCGCACTGAGTTATTGATAAAAGGAAAAAATAAAAAAACTAAGCACCATTCTGCTAGCGAATTTATAAACAATAAGATGGTCATCCAAGTTCACTACATTTATGTGTAAATAAGACTACCCTGCTTCGAAAATATGACTTATGTAAATAAGTAATTTAACTTATTACCCCCGCGTACATATCGCTGTTTATTTACTAGTTAGTAACCTAAAATGATGATACCGCAATGTTACTATATACTTTTATTTTAACAAATTACTTAACCACAACGACAAAATTACGTATAACTGCTTATTCGAATTAGGATGCATATGCGTTCTCATATGTTTTATTTAAAAAATTATATGATGACTAAAAGGGTAAAATTGGCATATTGATACTGGGACAAGAGGTGAATTAAATATTGTTAAAACTGGGACTTGGCTCACAAAGAGGTAATGGGTTTACATGACAGTTTCATTATGAAACGCATCTATTCTTTAACCAATCAGACTTGTAGGTGGTAAAAAATGTTCAATCTACAAACTATCACTATCCGTTTTTCATTTTATTAACATTCTACTCATTGTCTATTCTGTGATGTTTTGTACTATTTATCTTATGAAGAAACTAATTTTTGAGGTTTACTATGTTTAATTATTTAGCAACGGTTGAATTTATCGAAGATGAAGGTGTATACGAAATTAATTTTTGTGACTTCCCCGATATTCAAGGTGTGACTTATTGCGCAGAAGATGTCGAATTAGAAGCTCAAGAAACATTGCTAGCCACGCTTTCTGAGCTGATCACATCAAGAAATCCTATTCCTCTTCCCCAAAATTCAGTCTCTGATGCGTTTGTTATTCATTTACCTATATTGAGCTGCTTAAAAATCGCGCTACACAATGCCATTCTTGAAACTCAAACCCCGCGCAGCAAACTTGCTAGAACACTCAATATCAGCGCTCAACAAATAGAGCGGTTACTTGACCTACAATATGCATCAAAAATTGAAGCGCTAGAACAAGCCTTATTTGTCGTGGGATATGATGTGAAAGTGACAGTTAGCCCTATCATTTAGAAATAGCCAATATAAAGATAACTGTTAAAAATAAGAAAAATCGTGATATTTTCAGTTAAAAAATGAGCTACATCACCTTTATATATTTCCCACACCACAACTGTCATCATTTAGAATGAAGCATTTGGTGCATTTCAACTTATTCTGCTATTTTTAATTTTAGGTTAATTTTTCGTTAATAATGTTAATGACCTAGATAGATCCGTTGGTTAAACCAGCGGTCTCTCAGCCATTTGTAAATTTTCTCTTACTCTAATTGAGATTTATGTCACAATATTTCGAGCAAACACAGCCTCAAACTTAAAAAAATAGTGTGGGCTAATATCACAATGACTATCGGATAAATAACAATATGGAAGAAAATGCAACGACAACCACCCTTCGGCCATCTTCTGACCGAAATCAACTAAAACGTAGCCTCAGTAACCGTCATATTCAGTTAATTGCCATTGGAGGCGCCATTGGTACAGGGCTATTTATGGGGTCAGGAAAGACTATCTCCCTCGCAGGTCCCTCTATTATCTTTGTCTACATGATCATCGGCTTTGTGCTGTTTTTTGTCATGCGAGCCATGGGGGAATTGCTGCTTTCCAACCTAGACTATAAATCTTTCAGTGATTTTTCTGCGGATTTAATCGGTCCATGGGCAGGGTTCTTTGTGGGATGGACTTACTGGTTCTGCTGGGTGATCACGGGAATAGCCGATATTATCGCGATCACCTCGTATGTCAGTTTCTGGGTACCTAATTTCCCGGAATGGGTGACTTCATTTATCTGTGTTGCCACGCTACTGACACTTAACTTAGTTTCTGTTCGACTGTTTGGTGAACTGGAGTTCTGGTTCGCGATGATCAAAATTGTCGCTATTGTCACGCTAATTGCCGTCGGCGGTACGTTGATTGCGATGAATTTCCAATCACCGACCGGACACACAGCATCTTTAAGTAATATTTGGAACGATGGTGGTATGTTCCCAATGGGGCTCAGTGGGTTCTTTGCTGGATTCCAAATTGCGATTTTCGCCTTTGTGGGAATTGAATTAGTGGGTACCGCAGCAGCAGAAACCCGTGATCCTGAAAAATCCCTACCAAAAGCCATTAATGCTATCCCGATCAGGATCATTGCTTTCTATGTATTATCCCTGATTGTGATTATGGCCGTTACTCCCTGGCGCACCATTTTGGCGGACAAAAGTCCTTTTGTAGAAATGTTCGTGCTAATCAGCCTGCCAGCTGCTGCCAGTATCGTGAACTTTGTGGTACTTACCTCTGCGGCTTCATCAGCAAACAGTGGTGTTTTCTCCACCAGCCGTATGCTGTTTGGGTTATCTAAAGAGGGAGATGCGCCGAAACAATTTAGTCAGTTATCAAAAAAAGCGGTACCTGCAACAGGCTTAATTTTCACCTGTATCTGCCTAAGTTTCGGTATTGTTTTGATCTACTTTATTCCCGATATCATGCATGCATTCACCTTAGTCACAACCGTGTCTGCGATTCTGTTCATGTTTATCTGGAGTATGATTTTATTAAGCTACCTGAATTTCCGTAAGAATCGCCCAGAAAAACATGCCGCATCTCGCTATAAGATGCCTTGGGGTATTTTTATGTCATGGGTCAGTCTCGCTTTCTTTGCTTTTATGGTTGTATTACTCGCATTCCAACATGACACCCGACAAGCTTTAATTGCGACGCCACTGTGGTTTGTTATTCTGTTTATTGGCTACCAAGTCGTCAAACGCCGTAAACCACGTTAATTATTTGACGGATATGCAATTAACAAACAAAACAAAAGGCTGGAAGGTTTCCCTTTCAGCCTTTTTACTATCTATAACTAGACCTATCTATAAAATCTAAATCTATCAATTATTTTGTATTATATTCAGCTTCTGCTTCATCAAAGCGGGCTTGTGCTGCTGCACTTGGCGCCTTAGTTATTAAGCTGATAACTATGATAGCGATGGTCGCAAAAATAAAGCCTGGAATGATTTCATATAAACCTAACCATTTGAATTTCATCCAAACTAATACCGTTACCGCACCGACAATCATCCCTGCTAAGGCCCCAGTACGTGTCATACGTTTCCACATAACAGAGAGTAAAACGACTGGACCAAACGCGGCACCAAAACCTGCCCACGCGTTACTCACCAATCCTAAGACTTTGTTATTTGGGTCTTGGGCAATATAGATTGCGATCGCTGCCACTAACAGCACCATTCCGCGCCCTACCCACACAAGCTCTTTCTGGCTAGCTGATTTGCGGAAGAATGGCTTATATAAGTCTTCGGTTAATGCGCTGGCACACACTAATAATTGGCAACTTAATGTACTCATTACCGCCGCCAAAATCGCAGATAATAAGATACCCGCAACCCATGGGTTAAACAGTAATCCGGCTAATTCCATGAAAATACGTTCGTTATTTTTCATCACAGAACCTGCTAATGCAGGATTATTTTCAAAATAAGCGATACCAAAAAAGCCAACAGCAATCGTTCCACCTAAGCATAATGCCATCCATGTCATACTGATACGACGTGCTGAACGAATAGTACGATGTGAATCTGCCGCCATAAAACGCGCCAAAATGTGAGGCTGACCAAAGTAACCCAGTCCCCAACCCAGCAATGATAAGATGGCAACAAAGTTCATGCCCTTAAACATATCAAGGTATTCAGGGTTTTTCGCTTTAATCACTTCTATTGAAGTATCTAACCCGCCAAGGGATAAAATCACGACAATTGGCGTTAAGATCAGGGCAAAAATCATCAATGATGCTTGAACAGTATCCGTCCAACTTACCGCTAAGAAACCACCTAAGAAAGTATAAGCAATGGTCGCCAGTGCTCCTAACCACAGAGCTTTGTCGTAACTTATATTAAAGGTGCTTTCAAACAGCAAGCCCCCTGCTACAACCCCAGATGCACAATAGATAGTAAAGAAAACTAAAATAACAACCGCAGAAATAATACGTAAAATCTTACTATTATCTTCAAAACGACTTGTGAAATAGTCTGGCAGCGTTAAGGCATTATTATTTTTTTCAGTTTGTACACGTAAACGCCCTGCAACAAACAGCCAGTTTAAATAAGCCCCTAAACATAAACCAATTGCAATCCAGCTTTCAGAAATACCAGCGAGGAAAATAGCGCCTGGTAACCCCATCAATAACCAGCCACTCATATCTGAAGCCCCTGCAGATAATGCGGTTACCACACTACCTAAACTTCGTCCCCCTAAAATGTAATCATCAAAGTTTTTCGTTGAGCGATAGGCTAAATAGCCGATCAATAACATACCCGTGATATATACGATGAACATAATGATCATCGGAGTGCTTACAGTCATCCTGTCGTCTCCATAGTGCGTCTATTTTGTCGTTATCTTTATAATTTTCTTTGATAACTTTTAATCTCAAGGTGTTGCACTTAATTGCACAATTTTGCATTTTTTGATGCACACCTTATCTATGTTGTGATTGTTTGTGTTGCAATAACTCAATAACTTTGCCACATCATGCTAGACAGACTCAGATGCTTTTAACAAGAAATTAACTATTTTTTGTTCAATAAATAAAAGACACATCACAAATGTTAAACTTTTAAGTCAAATTCTTAATTAAGCGTTTAACTTGCCATCATCCCCAAAGAAAACCCAACACATTGATTTACAAGTGAATCATAAAAACCCAATCAATGAGTCTCATAAATTACTCATAAAAATAAGAGTTGTTTCACATTTCCTTCACATAGCACATTAACAATGTTGCACAAAGTTGCAACATCATCATAATGGTGTGTAACTTTTGGTATTTAACACCTGTGAAAAGGAAGGAATTAAGATGAGTAGCACAACAACTATGGGTGTGAGACTTGATGAAGAAACTCGTGACCGCATTAAAGCCGCCGCTCAACGTCTTGATCGCACATCCCATTGGCTTATTAAACAAGCTATATATAATTATTTAGAGCAACTCGATAACAATCAAATTATACCTGAATTATCAACGGTTTTGGATACAAAAGATCAGCATTCTGGAGACGAAATTTCGTCTCCAGAAACCCTTTATCAGCCATTCCTTGAGTTCGCTGAACATATTTTGCCCCAATCGGTGAAACGCTCTGCAATTACATCGGCGTACCGCATTCCTGAAACTCAAGCTGTTCCAATGCTTTTACAACAAGCTGAACTGCCTCCTGAACAAGCTGATGCGGCTCATAAACTGGCTTACTCCATCGCAGAAAAACTGCGTAATCAAAAAAATGGAGTGGGTCGTTCAGGTTTAGTCCAAGGGTTATTACAAGAATTTTCCCTGTCTTCTCAAGAAGGCGTGGCATTAATGTGCCTTGCCGAAGCTCTATTACGTATCCCCGATAAAGCCACTCGCGATGCACTGATCCGAGATAAAATCAGTACAGGTAACTGGCAATCCCATGTTGGTCAAAGCAGCTCAATGTTTGTGAACGCAGCAACATGGGGGCTTTTATTTACGGGTAAATTAGTCTCTACCCACAACGAAGCAAAACTATCCTCCTCGCTAAATCGCATTATCAGCAAAAGTGGTGAGCCGCTGGTACGAAAAGGCGTGGATATGGCAATGCGCTTGATGGGTGAACAATTTGTCACCGGCGAAACCATCGCCCAAGCCCTTGCCAACGCCCGTAAATTAGAAGACAAAGGTTTCCGCTACTCCTACGATATGCTAGGTGAAGCTGCATTAACCGAAAAAGATGCCCAAGATTATATGGTCTCTTACCAACAAGCGATCCACGCAATTGGTAAAGCCTCGAATGGACGCGGGATCTATGAAGGGCCGGGTATTTCCATCAAATTATCCGCTCTGCATCCACGTTATAGCCGCGCGCAATACGAGCGCGTGATGGAAGAACTGTATCCGCGCTTACTCTCTTTAGTCTTGCAAGCTCACCAATACGATGTTGGTATCAACATTGATGCTGAAGAAGCTGACCGCTTAGAAATTTCGTTAGATTTACTCGAAAAATTGTGTTTTGAACCGAAATTGGCTGGCTGGAACGGTATTGGTTTTGTCATTCAGGCTTACCAAAAACGCTGCCCATTTGTTATCGACTCAATTATCAATTTAGCCGAACGCAGCCAACGCCGCCTGATGATCCGTCTTGTAAAAGGGGCTTATTGGGATAGCGAAATTAAACGTGCACAAATTGACGGCCTAGAAGGTTATCCAGTTTATACCCGCAAAGTGTATACCGACGTTTCTTATATCGCTTGCGCACGTAAATTACTGTCTGTACCTAACTTAATTTACCCACAATTTGCGACGCATAACGCGCACACACTATCAGCTATCTACCAAATTGCAGGTAAAAACTACTACCCTGGTCAATATGAATTCCAATGCCTACATGGCATGGGTGAACCATTATATGAACAAGTCGTTGGTAAAGTGGCAGACGGTAAACTCAACCGACCATGTCGCATTTATGCCCCAGTCGGTACCCACGAAACATTATTAGCTTACTTAGTTCGCCGCCTCTTAGAGAACGGGGCAAACACTTCGTTTGTTAACCGAATTGCGGATGCCACGATCCCATTAGATGAATTGGTTGCTGATCCGGTTAAAGACGTTCGTGAGCTATCTAAAACTGAAGGGCAAATTGGCTTACCACACCCTAAAATTCCATTACCGCGTGACCTGTATGGAACTCGCCGTGTTAACTCAATGGGCTTAGATTTATCTAACGAACACCGCTTAGCATCACTCTCGAGCGCATTACTCAATGCCGCGGCGCAAGAAAAAATCGCAGAACCACTATTGGGTGGCGAATTTGTGGCACAACAAGCGCTACCTGAAGCCGTCGCAATTATCAACCCAGCCTGCCATCGCGATATCGTGGGTAAAGTACGTGAAGCCAGCGAACAAGAAGCTGAACATGCGCTGAATATCGCCACTGATGCAGGTGCGATTTGGTTTGCAACACCACCATCTGAACGTGCAGCTATCCTGTTACGTGCTGCCGATATTATGGAGCAACAGTTGCAGCCATTATTGGATGTGCTAGTGCGTGAAGCTGGGAAAACTTACGCCAATGCGATTGCTGAAGTGCGTGAAGCGGTTGATTTCTTAAACTATTACGCTACTCAAGTCCGTGAAGATTTTGATAATAACACTCACCGCCCTCTTGGCCCTGTTGTTTGTATCAGCCCATGGAACTTCCCATTAGCCATTTTCTCTGGACAAATCGCAGCGGCATTAGCCGCAGGTAACACTGTGCTGGCTAAACCTGCGGAACAAACACCATTAATTGGTGCTATTGCGGTATCCATTATGCACCAAGCGGGCATACCTCGTGATGTTCTGCAATTTTTACCGGGTAAAGGTGAAACTATCGGAGCAAAATTAGTCGGCGATCAGCGCGTTCGTGGCGTGATGTTCACTGGTTCAACCGAAGTCGCGGGCTTATTGCAGCGTAATATTGCGGGTCGCTTAGATACTCAGGGTCGCCCAACGCCTCTGATTGCAGAAACTGGCGGATTGAATGCGATGATTGTTGATTCTTCAGCACTCACTGAGCAAGTTGTCACCGATGTCGTCGCTTCTGCATTCGACAGTGCGGGTCAACGCTGCTCCGCATTGCGTATTCTTTGTGTTCAAGAAGATGTCGCTGACCGAACAATTCGCATGTTGAAAGGTGCAATGGAAGAGTGCCGGATGGGAAATCCTGAACACATCTCCACCGATATTGGTCCTGTCATTGATAGTGAAGCCAAAGAGAATATTGACCAACATATTCAACAAATGCGCAGTAAAGGTAAAAACGTTTTCCAAGCTGTCTTTGCAGACAGCCAAGATCAGCAAGAACAAGCCGAAGGAACCTACGTTAAGCCAACTCTGATTGAGTTAGATAATATTGGTGAGTTGAAAAAAGAAATTTTCGGGCCTGTTCTGCATGTTGTTCGCTTCAAACGTGATGAATTAGAACAATTAGTTGACCAAATTAATGCGGCGGGTTACGGATTAACATTAGGTGTTCACACCCGCATTGATGAAACCATCAATCAAGTGGTTGCTAAAGCGAAAGTGGGCAACTTATATGTTAACCGCAATATGGTCGGTGCTGTTGTCGGTGTACAACCATTTGGTGGTGAAGGACTTTCAGGTACAGGACCTAAAGCCGGTGGGCCGCTTTATCTCTACCGTTTATTAAGCGAGCGTCCTGAGAATGCAGTTTGCCAAACATTGGAGCAGCAAGACAGCCACTTACCAATGGACGCAAGTGCTCGCGCAGAGTTACTCGCACCATTTGAAGCTTTTTCTGCATGGGTACAAAAACAGAAAACGGATGTTGAACAGTCTGTAATTGAACAATCTACGGTTGAACAATTTGCTCGTTTAACGCAAGCCGGTACAACACGTTTATTACCAGGGCCAACGGGTGAAAAGAACACCTACACCTTGCGTCCACGCGGCACTATTTTATGCCTTAGCGATAATGAACGTGATTGTTTGACTCAGTTATCTGCCGTGCTCGCAAGTGGTTGTCAAACACTGTGGGAAAATAGCGAACTGCATCAGAAGCTATTTAAATCACTGCCAGAAAAAGTCCGCAAAACTATATCATTCACCAAAGATTGGCAAAACACAGTGGAGCCAATTGAAGGTGTGATTTATCACGGAGATTGCGATCAACTGAAACACGTTTGTGAAGCGATTGCCAAACGCAAAGGGCCGATTATTTCAGTCCAAGGCTTTGAGCGTGGTGAAACTAACTTGCTCATTGAACGCTTAGTGCATGAACGTTCTTTAAGTGTGAATACTGCCGCAGCAGGTGGTAATGCAAGCTTAATGACTATCGGATAATAGGCAAAAGCCTGAGTTTTTCAGCCCAGTATAATATAGGTTGATTAACTCAGGCTCTCCCCTCACTATAAACTCTTGAACTACATTCATAATATTCTATTCCTTTTTCATTAAATCCAAATATTCACTGCCTTTTTTGTTTTTTGTCATCCTTATTTATCTATAAATTTAATTAAATAGTTCCCATTAATTTTTATTATTATATATTAAGCATTAGCTATAACAGCTGATGAAATTTAATTCTAAATCTGTTCAATTTATATCATTTATACTGACTATTATTCAAAAATAAAAAAAGGTGCCCTATTGGACACCTATTTGCCTATTTTAGTATTAAAAATAATCGTATAACTAATTATTTTTATTAACTTAAAATATTATTAGTTTTTTTCTGACTGCCAGCTTAAATACTGCTCATATTTACGTAGTGCAATATTGTAGTTGCTAAATGCTGAATCAGTCATTTTATCACTCAACTGTTCTTGAACTTTACTTGCGGTAAAGTCTTTCATTGAAAAGTTAGAGGATGACAGCAGTTCATCTAAGCGGCGCAGACGAACAACGTACTCGCGGACGGTGCTATGACTCATTTCTGTCTGTAAGAACAAATACTGTTTAAAAGACATAATATCGAAATAGTCTGTATTGCTATTACAGAAAATTTCACTACAAAAACGACAAAGTGCTGTAAATTGCCCTTGAAGTTCGCCCCAAGCCGCTTCATCAACCAAATCGGTCATGTCAGCGATAGCTTCTTTATTCAAGATACCATCGTTGAAAACGAGGGAGATACGATCAAGAGTTTTATTACAGTGTGCACAATGAGTTTGGCTGTGTTTAAAATCTTTAATATAACGACTCAACGGCCGTTTCTTTACAATAGAAGCAGACATAATGGTAAAGCCCTGTGTGTAATTATAAAAATAAAAAGTAACAAGATAAATCCGGTTACATACATACCATGCCCATAGCATTAATGATTGTCTGCTATGTTGCATATCGAGATAAGTGTAATTACCTTATCTCATTTTCTTACTTTCCCTTTGTAAGGTGGATCCTTCTGGGAATGTAATGTAAGAAAATTTATTTCCCTTTGTCCGAAGCATTCTAACCTGTCTAAAACACTTTGGCGAATTTCTTATGAGAGTAATTTTGCACGTAAATTTGACCTAGCGTCAACCTAACGAACCTAATCGTTGTTAACCTAAATAGCAAAGTTTTATCACTTAAAAAACCAAGATTCGAAAGAGGGACACCCTTGGAGGCAGAGACTTTACCTGATAACCCCCTAACGATTCAAAGGAAATTTAATTTAAAAATCAATATTATATAGTGAAAAGCATTTTATTAATAAATTTGTGATACAGCTCACCTTTCACTTCTATAATCGCATTTTAAATGTACAGCCATTAATTCTATAAATATTCGATAATCCAGTTTTATACGTATAGTGTAAATTATTTTTTACATTGATTCTCAATTTTAATTATTTTTACTGCATATGAAAAAAAGTTATTAACATCATTAGAAAAGTTATAAGGAGTTTAATTTTCTCTTATTATAGACAATCTTTAGTTACTTTTACTTAACGTATTTTTTACAAAGTGGTTTGCTACTCACTTGGTATTTCATGCTGTTATTCTTATTTCATAAATATGTGAACTCAGTGTCAATTACGTATTTATACTAATTAATAATAATCCATCTTTATTTTTTATTCGTCATAATAGGCTAACAAAAAATATGATAGATAATTATCACTACAAAAGTCATTTATAAAGCATAAATTTTCATAATAGAGATTAATTATTTGAATTGATTATCAATTTCCTTTTTAGGATTTGTTACATTGATAAAAGAAGATCCTCTTATATACTTAATTTGCTTTATATATAAATAATTTTAATAAGGTTGATTATGAAAAAGATGATTTTAGCTTGTGGACTGGGTTTATTGGCATTAACAATTACTGCGTGCTCAGAAGAAGAGAAAAAAGGTCAAGTTGCTGGTGCAACTGAAACTTGTAACGCTTACTTCGCTGAAGTTGATAGCTTAATTGCTAAAGCTTCTGAGAACCCACAAGCCAAAGCTCAATTAGATGCGATGAAAGGTCAGTTAGAAGAAGGTAAAAAGCAAGTTGCTGCTTTACCTAAAGACCAACAAGATCAAGCTTGCCAGCAAGGCATTGATGCGATGAAACAAATGAAAACAGCTTTAGGTCTGCAATAAGCCTTCCTATTCTGTAAAAAAAGAGCCTATATGGCTCTTTTTTATTTAACTTCAAGCGATAGATTCCGCTCAAGTCACGTAACCCAATCAGGTTATAACCACGTTCCAAAGCGTTTAATATAGATGTGCTTCATACCTTGCGCGACAAAGCAATAACTCACTAATGTCAGTACTAACCACGGGAAATATTCCATTGGCAAAGGCTGCAAGCCAATCATCGAACCAAATGATGAGAACGGAATATAAAGCCCAAGAGCCATAATGATTCCTGTTGTCAGTAACACGGGTAACGCAGCCGTACTTTGAATGAATGGGATTTTTTGTGTCCGTAACATATGAACAACCAAGGTTTGCGACAGTAATCCCTCAACAAACCAACCGGATTGGAATAGCGCTTCATGGGCGATACTATTGGCTTGGAACACATACCACATTAAGGCGAATGTCGTGATGTCAAAAATGGACGATGTTGGACCAATCCAAATCATAAAGCGCCCAATATTTTTCGCATCCCATTTACGTGGACGTTTTAAAAACTCTTTGTCCATTTTGTCCCACGGTAATGCGAGTTGGGACATATCGTACAGCAGGTTTTGAACGAGTAAATGAATAGCTAGCATCGGTAAGAACGGAATAAATGCACTCGCAATCAGAACGGAAAACACATTTCCAAAGTTAGAGCTTGCGGTCATATTTAAATACTTAATAATATTCCCAAACGTTTCTCTTCCTTTGATAACGCCTTGTTCTAATACCATTAAATCTTTTTCTAGCAGAATAATATCCGCAGATTCTTTCGCAATATCGGTGCCTGTATCCACGGATATACCGACATCCGCATCCCGTAAAGCCGGCGCATCATTGATCCCATCCCCCAGAAAACCAACCGTATGTCCATTTGCTTGTAGTAATTTTAGGATCCGAGATTTTTGCAGTGGGGTTAATTTGCAGAAAACGGAAACTTGTTCAACTTTTGTTTTCAGCTCCTCATCATTCATCGCCTCGACTTCAAGACCCGTCATAATCTCATCAATATTCAAACCTACATCATGGCAAATTTTTTCAGTGATCACGGCATTATCGCCAGTAAGCACTTTGACCATCACACCATTTTCTCTTAGTGCAGCAATAGCCGAAATTGCACTCTCTTTTGCAGGGTCTAAAAATGTAAGAATACCTTGTAACTCAAGCTGTTGCTCTGCTTGAGCTGATAACGGTAACAAAGCTTCTGCATCATTTAATGAACGCGTTGCCAGCAGTAATACCCGGAAACCCTGTTTATTATAGTCACTGACTAACTCTGCAATCCTAGCTTTAGCTTGAGCATCTAATAAGGTGGTATGTCCATCATGCTGATAACTATGACAAACAGCCAACATCTCTTCCGCAGCCCCTTTACAGATCAATAAAGCATCACCTTCAGGGGTTTTTACTGTGACCGATAATTTTCGGCGAATAAAATCAAACGGTAGTTCATCAATTTTTTGATAAGCCTTCAACTGCTCGACCTTATCATTACCACGGCCACGTCGAATAATTGCCTGATCCATCATGTTTTTGGCACCGCTTTGATGGAAACTATTCAACCACGCCAATTGCAAAATTCGACTATCTTTTTGCCCATTGCTGTCGAGATAATGCTCTAAAATAATGCGATCTTGCGTTAGCGTGCCTGTTTTATCCGTACAGAGTACATCCATCGCACCAAAGTTCTGAATCGCATTGAGCCGTTTAACGATAACCTTATGCTTAGACATGGCTATCGCCCCTTTTGCAAGGTTCGAGCTCACAATCATCGGTAACATTTCTGGGGTTAACCCTACTGCAACTGCCAATGAAAATAGTGTTGCCTCAAACCAATCGCCTTTAGTGAATCCATTGATTAATAAGACAATCGGTACCATTACCAGCATAAAGCGGATCAGCAACCAACTCACACTATTCACACCGCGATCAAAAGCAGTTTGAGCTCGAGTTCCAACAATCGATTTGGCCAGCGAACCTAGGTACGTTTTACTCCCCGTTGCAACCACAATACCTCTCGCTGTCCCACTTGTCACATTGGTGCCCATCAAACAGATATTTGAAATTTCAAGTAATTCATTTTCTGTCGGTGATGCGGGCTCCAAGCTTTTTGCGGACACATTTGCGAGAGTGTCATATTTTTCAACAGGGATAGATTCCCCCGTTAAAATGGCTTGGCTGATAAATAGATCTCGAGATTCCACTAGTTTTAAATCCGCGGGAACCATATCCCCTGCCGATAATAAAACGATATCCCCTGGTACTAAGCATTTGATAGGTACTTCCTTACGAATAGAACGTCCGGTTCTATCATCGCGGCGGAATACAGTAGCCGTGGTTCTAACCAAGGATTTCAAGGCTTCTGCCGCTTTATTGGTTCGATATTCTTGCCAAAAACGTAGCAATCCGCTTAATACAACCATTGTGACAATGATGATAACACCTGTTAAATCAGTCTCTTCACCCTGACGTTCAGGGATCACGTAGTCAGTAAAGAAACTCACAATCGCGAGGATCATCAAAACAAAAATAAATGGGTTTTTAAAAGAAGTGAGTAATTGCTTCCAAGCAGGAGGCGCTTTTTCATGAGCAACTTCATTTTCACCTTCTACCACTAAGCGGTCGAGAGCTTCATTTTCAGATAAGCCCAAAAGGTTAGTTTGATATTCATTGAGAACCTGCTCAATGTTTTTGCTCGCTTGTTCGCCAACAATGAATTTTTGGCGTGCAGGGGCTTTTGCGCCTTTGCGCTGATGCCTTATTTCAGTCATAACGTTATCTCTATAGAGTACAGTTGTACTTTTTAAACGCTATCTGACTGAAAATATTGTATTTTAGCCAGATAGCTCCTGTTTATATCTCCAAGACGGGGGGTGCTCGTCCATTTAAGCTCCTTTAATCAGTTAATTTTTAGCAATCAAGCGGGTAGCTCAGATGCCACTTTCCAATTGATAGCACTGACACTTTGCTCAAGACTAATCCGGCAAACCAATGCTTCTATCTCTTTTTGCTCTACTGGAGTGGCAAGAAACTCTGCACACACCTCCAGCTGTTCTGGTTTCAATGTATCTGCGCTACTCAATGACTGTAAGCGAATATGCAGCCCATTAATGGCTTGTAAAATCAACGTTCTAACAAGGATTTCATCACCTTGGTGACACATCACCCGTATTTTATAACGCTGCTCAACATCTAATGCCTGCTGTTGCGGCTGGCGATTAATTTTTGCTGCAGCTTCTCGCAGTAGAATGTTTGCACATAAAATCAATAAGGTAGCTATTGTAGCCAGTGAGTATTGTCCTAACCCGCATAACACACCAATCCCGGCTGAACACCATAGTGTTGCAGCTGTATTCAGCCCTCGAATATTCATGCCTTCACGCATGATCACTCCAGCACCTAGGAAGCCAATCCCTGACACAATTTGTGCAGCAATTCGGCCAGGGCTATCTGGTGAAGTCGTCACTGAACTCAAAATAAATACGGCAGCGCCCGTCGCAACCAATGCATTCGTACGCAATCCAGCCATTCTTTGACGCCATTGGCGCTCTGCGCCAATTAATGCACCAAGGCACATTGCAGATAAAAGATTTAATATATCTGGTGTGAAAAACATAATGATCCCTCCATCAAATAATGGATAACAATTAATGAGCAGAATAAAAGCCCATGCCAAATTGCTGAATAAATAAATATTCAGTAATTAATGGCTATTGCCCGGAGGGAATAGAGAATAAATATAAACTTGCATGATACACACTCACTGCAACAGTGATTAATTCATTAAAAAAATGAAAATTTCTTATATAAATCAGGGAGTATGATTGATGGAAACATCAGACACCGCCCGCCGTAGTGGCAAGCAGTTAATAGAAGAGATTATTAATTACTTGCCAATTAAATTAAGTTTTTATTACAACTCTGACTGTCCAAGTAATTTATCTCCAATAGGTTAATGTGAGCTGAGTATAGATGCGGCTAATTATTAAGTAAAGATTTAAATGTTAATTATTTTTACACTATATTTTTTAGTTTTCAGAAACGAAAAAGCCCGTCCTTAAAAAGGACGGGCTTTAGAAAATCAGTTAAGCAATTAGCTTAGATAGCAGTTACGTTAGCAGCTGCTGGGCCTTTTGCACCGTTTTCAATGGTGAATTCAACTTGCTGGCCTTCTGCCAGAGTTTTGAAACCATTGCCCTGAATGGCAGAGAAGTGGACGAAAACGTCTTTGCTACCATCAGCTGGAGTGATGAAACCGAAGCCTTTAGACTCGTTGAACCACTTAACTTGACCTTTCATTTTGTCGGACATTTGACTTTTCCTATATAACATCAAAAAAACTTGCCTTTTGGCATATATGGGCCAGAGTCAGCTATTTAATCAGGGAAACACCAAGATGAAGCGTCACGGTAAAAGGCTATCTGTGATAACTTTTTTCTTTAGAACACACTAACTCAGTAATCATACATCAAATAGGACTGCTAAACAGGCCGATGCACATTAACTCATGACTTTGAGATAATAGCAACTATTTTATACATTCAATCCCGAAAATATTGATGTTTTTTCGATTTCGTCACTTTTAGGCGGGATTATGTTAACAAATAAACTGCATTTTATTGATATTTTAAAGATTTTTTTTAAATAAAACCCTCTCCAAGCCTCAAAAGTCGACAGGATTAATCCCAGATGATGACAATCCAGTTAAATATTTTTTTTAACTGATATATAACAATTCATTCCCTCCGTGATACCCTCCTAGTATAGATATCTGACAGAGAGTCACTTACCATGGATATTATCAAACAAATACTTATAGATGATTTAGATGCCATTAATCAGCGTGAGCAACGTGATGGCAAACCTTACTTTAATAGCCAATTTCTCGCCAATCATCCTTATTTATGTATTGGCATGATTGCAGCTTATTTACCGCTTGCCGTGATCTTATGGTACGCACCCTACTTTGGCCCTTATTGGACGCTCGGTATAACCCTCTTATTCATTATACTTGCTAGCGTTCTGTTGTTTGACATTAAGCCTGTTTACCATTTTGAAGACATTGGCGTGCTTGATTTGCGCGTTTGCTATAACGGCGAATGGTTTGTCACTGAAGTCGTATCTGAAGATGCTTTAAATAAAGTTCTTGAATCTCAAGAAGTCAGCTCAGCTATCAAGCAAGAAATTTCTCGTTTATTAGCATTAAAGGGAAATATTTCCTTTTACGATATTTACCATATTGCTTACCCAGAGGTTTCGTTGCCAACACAAGTTACTTTAGCTGCTCAAAATTAAAACATTATCAATAATATAGCGTAGTTTTTATTCGTAATGATTAGTGAGTGAGCAATTAGATTTATTTTCTATTTTTATCGTTGACAGGCCGAGGTGATATCGTTAATATTCGCCTCGTTCTCAGGAACAACCCAATTCCTCCATAGTTCAGTCGGTAGAACGGCGGACTGTTAATCCGTATGTCGCTGGTTCAAGTCCAGCTGGAGGAGCCAAATTTAAAAAGCCCGCTAAGATTAATTCTTGCGGGCTTTTTGCTTTCTAGTCCCTTTAACCATTTCATGCACACTCACCCTATTCCCAGCCACTTTTATTTATTCCTGTCCTATTCATTAATAGAATAATCCCTATTGCTTGCTCGTTATTCACATTTTAGCCGCTCTGCTTAAAACAACGGGTAAATCCCTGAAACCCTATTGATAAGGCATAAATAATCACCAACTTGTTTATTTAGCAACCTATTGAACATTTTTTTTAATTTTATGCTTTACAACTGAGTACGCGGTGGGTAATATGCGCCTCGTTCTCAAGAACAACCAATTCCTCCATAGTTCAGTCGGTAGAACGGCGGACTGTTAATCCGTATGTCGCTGGTTCAAGTCCAGCTGGAGGAGCCAAATTTAAGAAGCCCGCTCAGGTTAATCCTAGCGGGCTTCTTGCTTTCTAATCCAGCCATTTTTATCCTTCCTATTAATTCCTTATCAAAAATAATTTTTACACATAACAATCGCGCTATAATCTTATATCACATTTTTTAACTGACTCTTTTTTAAGCTATTTTTGGCTTTATTCCTTTTACATCTTATCAGTCAGATCAAAATTCTATCGATTCGCGCAGATAACAGGCAAACGAACTTATTTTATCATTTTCCCCTTTGACATTAGCGATTCAGAACGCTAATATCCTCTGCGTGTTAAGGGAGTTCCTCCATAGTTCAGTCGGTAGAACGGCGGACTGTTAATCCGTATGTCGCTGGTTCGAGTCCAGCTGGAGGAGCCAACTTAATCTTTCCTTTCCGTGTTTTATTCTGTTCCAATTCCTTTATTTTCCAACATGTTAAAAAAAACCACAGAAAAATAATTTCTATATTAATTGTCCTTGATCATAGCTATTTAATCGTTTTCGTTTTATCATTCTTTCCCGGCTTGAGCATCTGCTCATCACTTCCCCCCTTATTGGAGCCGGTTTAATGACAACTGTAACTACCCTAACGATCCGCCGCCCTGATGATTGGCATGTTCATTTTCGCGATAATGAAATGTTAAATACAGTCGTGCCGTTCACAAGCCAATTTTTTGGTCGTGCCATTGTCATGCCTAACCTTGTACCCCCAGTTACCACGGTAGAAGCCGCAAGAGCATACCGTGAACGAATTAAACAAGCGGTACCTGCTGGGCACCAATTTACACCGCTAATGACCTGCTATTTAACTGACACAACGGATGCTGATGAATTAATTCGTGGTTTCAATGAAGGTGTATTTACGGCCTGTAAATTGTATCCCGCAAATGCCACAACAAACTCTAGCCATGGCGTGTCTGACATTAAAAAAATCTACCCTGTTCTTGCTGCCATGGAACAAGCTGGAATGCCATTACTCATTCATGGGGAAGTGACCGCCAGCCATATCGATATCTTCGACCGTGAAGCGCTGTTTATCGAACAAGTCATGCTGCCATTACGAGCTCAATTCCCTCAGTTAAAAGTGGTTTTCGAACACATCACAACCAAAGAAGCCGCACAATATGTGTTAGAGGCTAACGAATTTACAGCTGCGACCTTAACACCACAGCATTTGATGTTTAACCGCAACCATATGTTAGTTGGTGGTGTACGACCGCATCTATATTGCCTGCCTATTTTAAAACGTAATGTTCATCAAGAAGCATTACGTGCAGCTGTCGCTTCTGGCTGTGATCGCTTCTTCTTAGGCACCGATACTGCACCGCATGTTCAATCCCGTAAAGAGACATCCTGTGGCTGTGCAGGCGTATTTAACGCACCAACCGCACTAGCTGCCTATGCGACTGTATTCGAAGAATTAGGCGCTTTAGCGCATTTCGAAGCATTTTGTTCACTAAATGGACCTAAATTTTACGAATTACCCGTCAATGAAGGCCACATTACACTGACAAAATCTGAGAATATGACCTGTGAATCTATTGCCTGTGGGACAGATAAATTGATCCCATTCTTAGCGGGTGAAGATTGCGGTTGGACTATCAAAGTAGGCCAATAACATTATGATGTGGAAAGGTTTTATCCTTTTCACATCTTCTTTTTTAAAGAATCACCAACTATTTTGTCAATTTTCATCAAAATTCACAGAAAAAATAGTTTTACTACTACCATATTAAAAAAATCTTCTTATACTAGATATAGCTCGTTCTGAGTCACCTGCTCTTAGTCAGTAATAGATATTTACTATTTATCACGATGTTTGATTAGGAGGTCTAAATGAATAGAAAAAACGATGTAATCCAAACTCACCCTGTTGTTGGCTGGGATATCAGTACTGTCGATGCCTACGATGCGATGATGCTACGTTTACATTACCTCCCTGAACAGAACAATAGCCTGGATAGCGCAATAATTGATAAAACCATGTGGCTGACAACAGATGTAGCCAAACAGCTGATTAATATTCTTCAGGCTGGAATTGATAAGATTGAGTCTGGCGAATATCTTGAATCTGATTTCAAAACTCATTAGCAGGTAAACAGAATGGATATTTGTCTCATAACAAATATCCATTCCTTATCATTTCATTGCTCTAATTTATATCATTAATAAATGATTCTTTGCTGTTTATTATTAAAGATAAAATAAAAACTATAAGTTATGACTTAATTGCAAATACAAGCGATAATTTATTATTTTTATTATTACTTTATTGACTTCAATATCAATTCCAATTTATTGTAATACTCTTTCCGGACAAGGATGTTCCCTATGAGAATATTAGTTATTGATGAGTGTTATTATACCCGCCTTGGTATTACTGAATATTTATCTTCTAATAGAAAATTAAAATTCATTAGCACAGGGTGCATTAATGAAGGTATTAAATATATAAACAAATATTCACCCAGCATTGTTCTAGTTAATTTGACATACTATTGTCATTACTCGAGTTACTGCCCAACCCTGAAAACATTACTAAACAGAACCAGTAGCATTCGATTCTATATCTACATCAATGCTGCATACCCATTAACAGACAAGCCTTTACTACTAAAAGATAATTTTTTCATTATGTCAAAAAACATCATGACTCAAATATTGGACAAAGTTATTACTGATTCAGATCAAATAGAACAAATAACAAAGCTTGCTAATAATAATGACTCATCCATTTTTACGATGAAAGAGCAAAATATAATTAATAATTGGATGAATGAAACTCCTAATCATATTATCTCTAGAAAATTAGGCATAAGTAATAGTACCGTTTATTCACAAAAAAGGCATATTACATCAAAAGTCTTTGTTAAAAACAGAATTGAATTATTTTTTATTTATAATGTTTTTAAGTATCTTTATTAAAAGATAAAGCCCTTTTAAAAAGGGCTTTCTTCGTTTTAAAATAATTCTACTTTTCGCTATTTAACAGTCCGTCCGCTAAACGATGACGAGATTTATTAAATATTTTATTACTCACTTCACGACCAGCGCGGCGAATACGCTGCTCTTCTTCAGGCAACTTCATCTCTTCAGTACACGCATGACTGCAGCAGCCTTCATATTTTTCAGCGCAGCTTGGGCATTGAATAAACAGTAAATGGCAACCGTCATTTTTACAGTTAGTGTGAGTGTCACAGACTTCCCCACATTGATGGCAATGCGCTAAGGTGTCATCCGTAATACGCTCACCCATACGGTTATCGAACACAAAGTTTTTACCTTTGAAACGCAGTGGCAAGCCTTGTTCTTTTGCTTTACGCGCATATTCAATGATCCCGCCTTCCACATGATAAACATTTTGGAAACCGTTATGTAGCATGTAGGCGCTCGCTTTTTCACAGCGGATACCGCCCGTGCAATACATCACCACATTTTTATCTTTCTGGTCTTGCAGCATTTCAACCGCCATTGGCAGTTGGTCTCTAAAGGTGTCTGATGGCACCTCAATCGCATTATCAAAGTGACCGACTTCATATTCATAATGGTTGCGCATATCGACAAAAATAGTATTTGGGTCATCGATCATCGCATTGACTTGATCTGCTTTCAGATACTGTCCGGTATTGGCAGGATTAAAGGTTTCGTCATCAATACCATCGGCAACAACACGGTCACGTACTTTCATACGTAGTACCCAGAAGGACTTGCCATCATCATCAATAGCAATGTTCAAACGCAGATCATTTAAGGCAGGGTCTGTTGCGTAGATAAGTTCACGCAACGCATCTACATTAGAGGCAGGTACGCTAATTTGTGCGTTGATCCCTTCTTTAGCAATATACACACGACCAAATACACTCAACGCTTTGAATTGTTGGTACCACTCATTACGAAATGCAACAGGGTCTTGAATATTGAAGTATTTATAAAAAGAGATTGTGGTACGCGGCTCAGTTTCAGCCAACATACGTTCTTTAAGGATTTTATTCGAAATTTGGTTGTGTAACACTGGCATGGTGTTCGCTTTCCTATGTAATGCTTTGATATAAAAAATTTAAATCACCAGCAAAGAATTGCTCGTTAATTGTGGGTTATTATCCCTTTTATTATGTTAATAAAAAACCATTTCTTTTTAGTGGATATTACACTTATCACAAACTCTTAATGATAATGTTAAAGAAAAAATCACTAAATTAAAAAAGTTAGTCTGATAAATTCCTTTGCCCTTTGCCCTTTGACAGAAAAATACCATTGCGCTAATTTTCCTCTGAATAAAAATCCCCCACTTGAAAGAGGTTCTATATGAGAACAAAATATGACGAGTTTGATAGCTTTTAAGCTAATAAACTTTTAACTAGGTGGGATTGACCCCGCCTTTTTTATGGATGGAACCCATGACATTAATGCAGGCAACCCTACAAATTATTAGTAATACAACGGTTTTATTGTTTGAATGGCTAATGGCTCGCAGGAAGAAATATCCACTTAAGAAAAATAGCGCAATATTTTTATAAACTGTTTTTATAACAATACTTGTATTAGCTATCTGTATTAAATAGAAAAGAAAAAAGGGAGGGCTCCCCCTCCCTGGCATTTGCCGAAGTTACGATGGGTAAACTGCATCGTAGAGCGCAATGTCAACTGCTTTTAGAGGCGCTTCCCTACTCCGCTATGCAGAACGGAGTAGGTCAGAAACCTCTTTACTGCTTATATTACTAACTACACTTTACTACTTACACTTTACTAACTTACAACCTACTGGATGGACTTCTGTCTTAACCAATTAACTCGATACGAGCAGGCAAACCTTGTCTCACGGAAGCACCAGATACCCAATCAAGCCAAGTATTGGCGACCTCACGCGTCGGGTCCGCAAACCCTAAATCATTCAAGTTAATACCTGAACCATTTGCCGCATTCATCGGCATAGCTTCGCCGTCTAAATAGTGCTGTTTGGCTCCCATTTCGGTGTGCCCATATCCATGCTCAACCGCGAGAACGCCCGGCATAACCCCATCAAGCACACTGATTTGAGCTTCCGCCTGGCCACCTGGTGTGGTGATTTTGACCCAGTCTCCGTGTTTAACGCCCACCTTCGCCGCATCATCAGGGTGAATGGCCACCATATTGGTTGGTTTCACATGGCGTAAACGTTCAATCATGGTTGTGGAACTGCTCATCACATGAGATTTAAAGGACATCATTTTTAATGGCCACTCTTTCTCTGGGAATACCACATTCACATCTTCACCATTCGCCATACGAGGCGGATAGTAGGTCGGGCAACCACTAAAACGCTCACCAGTGATAGCATGACGGTTAATCGCCACCGTAGGATTCCAAATTTGTAACCCTTTCTTCCACTGTGGACCCGTCGCATCGCCATCCCACGCTTTCTCATAAGGCGCGAATCGACCACCACGCGTAAAGATATACGCAACACGGCGAACTTCTTCAGGTTTCAATGTGCGAGTAATTTGCGGCATGATACGTTCGACACCACTGATCGTAATGTCTTCTGTTGCCGCCTCTGGTACCGGTTTTTCACCTAACCACGCCATGTTAGCCGCCACTCTCAGATAGTAATCTTCCGCGGTATTTAACGGATACATGTTGCCATCCATATCCGCAATGACATTGTCACCAAAGCCCGGTAAGTTCAGTTCTTTAGCCACTGCGATACAGAATGACTCCATTGAAACTGGCTGGCCATCCGCTGTTTTTGCAGTGCGAGACTCTACAATCGGCCAACGTGCGGTACTCGCTTTCACCTGTACACCTGACCATGGTGCGCTGAAGCCCCAGCTCTCAAAGTTGTGGGTATCTGGCACAATATAGTCCGCTAACGCTGTGGTTTCATTCATGAAAGCATCAATACCGATAATCAGTGGCAGATGCTTCGGATCTTTCAGTTTTTCTTCCATCACCTGACGAATACCCGCAATACCATAAACTGGGTTCGTCATATTAGTGATCCACGCCTTCAGGGAATATGGATATCCCATCAATGCGGAAGCCAACTGCTCGGTTAACTGACCTTTCGCAAACGGATACCAAGGAGCTTTCGCTGGATACGGTTTTTCACCTGCCGCCACTCTTGCCTTAAATTCATCCGATTTTTCATACACTTCATTACTGCGCGATAGCACTACACCTTTCGGTTTCACCTTGCCTTTGTAGCCTGCGATATTGTAACGAGGGCCATCATTCTCCCCGTTAAATTTACCACCACCGACAGAGACGCCACCTTTCAGGTTTAAGTTACCAATCAACGCATTAAGCATAATCACTGACCATGCAGTATAGAAACCATTACCACTCATCATGCCGCCGTGAGAAATCACCGCCGCTTTTCTGTCATAAGAGGTTAAGGCTTTACCCAGTGATTCAATGGTTTTCACGGGCACTTGACAACGCTGACTGTATTCTTCCAGTGTCATTCGATCTGCGGCTTCTTTCAGGCATTGGAAGCTGGATTTCACCGTCACTTCGCTACCATCATGAAGCGTGACTTGACGAGTCACAAACAGCTCCGCATTCGTCACTTCATCCGCCAGTTTCAGCTCGCCGTTTGCATCCTGAACTAAATAGGCTTTTTTCTCGTCCTCACCCTCTTCAGCCACCACACCCGTTAGGTGAGATTGCTGTAACAGATTACCCGCCAAAGGATGGGTATCATCGGTGATCACTAAGTGAGTTGAGTTCGTCCAGCTTTTCTCGCCTGCCGCTTCCATGGATTTTTCACTTGGCACACTCAGATAAGCCGCGTTATAGCGGTCATTTTCGATAATCCAGCGGATCATCCCCATCACTAACGCGGCATCGGTACCCGGTTGAACTGGCACCCAGTGACCATGGTCATTGGCCAGAGTTGTGGTCAATGGCAGTGCCGGAGAAACCACCACATAGTTAAACGAATCACGTAAACGAGCACTCGCTAACTGGCGACCTTGACGTTTAAATGGGTTACCTGATTGCGCTGGCGATGTTCCGATAAACAGCGCGAAACGCGTATTATCCCAATCCGGTTTGACGTGGGCGTTCTTATCCAAGTCATCCATCAACGCACCAGAACCTGCGCGATATGCTAAACCACAGTAAGCCCCGTGAGCCCCGAAGTTTTTACTACCAAAAGCGTTTTGAGCAAAGCGACGAATAAAACCATCACGACCATCATCCCCTGCGTTAGTCACCAGTAACTGGTTGGCTTTAGGCCCTAATTTTGGTTGAGATGGATCCAGTGGCGTTTCTAAATCACGAATAGCACGCAGACCATCCACATGACCTTCACCAAATAAGTCCCCACCTTCAACCACTTCTTTAATTAACTGTTCAAAGCTAATACGCTCCCACTTCCCTTCACCACGTTTACCAACGCGCTTCATCGGTTCGAGAATACGTAATGGACTGGTTAACCCTTCCATCAGCGTGGCGCCACGGGCACATGCCGTTGAACGATGTTCTAAACCACTTTCACCGCCCATTTTGGCGAATGCAGTGGATAACGGCATTCCATATGGGAAATGCTTTTCATGGGATAAAGGATGGTATGGGTTCCCTGCAATACGCAGAACTTCATTCTTCGCACTGTCCACACGGGCACGAATACCGCACTGCGTCCAGCAACCGAAGCATTGTGTCATTGAAACCACTTGCGCAGGGTTCTCTTTCCAACCACCAATCGCTGAACCTTCAGGGATCAGTGAGTTACCATTGATGCGATCCAGCGTCACTTTGCCAGAGGTGCCATCCACTAAACCATCCACTGCACGTTTGGCAACTTCACGATAGCTTGCACCAAAAAGAGCAAGACCACCGACAACTAAACCACCTTTAAGCCATTGACGTCTTGAGAATTTAGCCATGTTGCACTCTCCCCGCAAACCAGCGAACACCTTCGCGAACAATAATTGTTAATGCAATCCACAATCCAAATGTACCGACAATCGCCAGTAGTCCATCATTGCCTAATGGGAAATGGTATGGATTGGTGATGATGTTGTATTTTGGTACCGCTTGGATCTCCATCAGGAAAATCCAGCGTAATACCCACGCTAACGCCATCGACACTAACGCTAAAACCGTAATGTAAGGGACTGAGCGCACCGCTTTCACGTTACTCAATGCCATTACAAATGTGATTGCCCACAGTGCACAAACCCCCATTAACATCCACCAGCCCGGGCTTGCGACATCTAACTGTTGACGAACTGCAATACCTGACGTGGTATCACCGGAGATCCACAATGCAAAACAGACTGCAAACAGGAGTAATGTAATTACTTGGAAACGCGCTAAACGGTTTTGATATTGCGGCTCACGACGCGCGCCTAAGCTAATCAGTGCAGGCAACACTTGCATTGCACTTAAGAACATCAACACTGGCATCCACCAGCTAAACCAGATTGGACGAGCGACTAACACTGAAGCTTCACGACCGGTATACAGCAGTAAACCAATGGATGATAACGCACTGAGTAAGGCGACCCAGCGAGTCGCTTTATATTCTTTCTTCCAAATCAATTTGACCAACAGCGCTACAAAGTACAACCCAACAAACGTGGTAAATAGCGGTAACAACACAGAGCCCCACCACATCCAAGACCACATTGTTGGATGTGCATAAAAGTGCCATACACGCGCGGTTTGGTGCAGGTCTGCCGTTAATGCTAACGGCGCTGTTATTCCCATAGTGATAGCAATAAACACGGCGATCATTTCTAATCGGCCGTTTCCACTACGGTTTTGCCAATGAAGATAGCAGGCATACAGCACCGCACAGGCAGCAATCCCAATAAAGAAAAAGTATTGCACCGCCCAAGGAAGCCAGAAAAACTCTTGCGGCTGTGCCATGATTTCGGAAATATAGGTCACTTGTTCGCTCATCAGAACACCTCCTGCCATAATGCCGGTTGCCCTTTACCTTGCAACGGTTCCACAAACGCATCATCCAGCCCTAAATAAAATACCTGCGGCAACGTGCCACTTTCTGGTTTCAAGACTTTGATCTGCGCTTCGTGCTCAGAAAGCATCTTGCGAATAGTACTGTTAGGGTCTTTTAAGTCACCGATAATACGGGCGCCACCCACACAGGATTCGACACATGCGGGCAATAAACCGACTTCTAAACGATGCGCACAGAACGTGCATTTATCTGCGGTTTGCGTTGAATGGTTAATAAAGCGAGCATCGTATGGACAAGCCTGTACACAATACGCACAACCTACGCAGCGCTCGTTATCAATTACCACTATGCCATCTTCACGTTGAAACGTTGCTTGCACTGGGCAAACTGGCACGCAAGGCGGGTTATCACAATGGTTACACAGGCGAGGCAGTAGAACGTTAGTGAACCCTTCCTCCCCTTTTAAGGAGACCTGATATTGGTTAACCGTCGTTCTAAATTGACCTTGAGGTGTTTGGTTTTCAACAGAACAGCTAACAGTACATGATTGGCAGCCTACACAGCGACGCAGGTCAATCAACATGCCATAGCGTTTTTCGGGATTGCCTTCACGGCGAGTTGGGGAAAAATTCAAACCCGCCTCGGCGATTGGGATCAGCGATGCACCCGCAGTGACGGCCCCAATCTGTTGTAGGAATTTTCGTTTACTCAGATCCATAATAGGCTCCAGTATTGACATTGCTAATGCGAAAATAAAAGTTAATAATCAATCTATTATTGGTTTATCTTACGTATTGGTAACACCGTGTTACCGATGTCTGATAACCACTAAATTCTTATTTCTCTTTAAAATCGGTGTGTTATCTTTGTGCTACTCTAATAATTCTGAGTTCATAGTAAGAAGAAAAGCCTTGTGCCCCTATTGTGGTTTTCCACATACCCGAAGGGATCTTGATCTAACGCAACGAATAAACCCCAAATGTTAAAAAAAACGTCTATCCCGTTGTATCACATACTCTTAATGACCCTGCTGCTATGGTGCATTCCGGCGGGTGCGGCACAATGGACGATCGGTGTTCTCGCCCTGCGAGGGCCGAGTTTCACTCAGTTGCACTGGCAACCTTTGGTGGACACCCTCAATGAATCCATTCCGGGGGAGCGCTTTACCCTGCAACCCCTGAATCTTGAAGAAATGAAAGAGGCGATTTCGAATCGCAAAATTGATTTCTTACTCACTAACCCAGCTCAATTTATCCAGCTCGATAATCGCTATCACCTACGCTGGCTGCTCTCTTTACGCTCAGATGTGGAGCCAAACAGCACGACGCGCAACGTAATAGGTAGCCTTATTCTGGTACGTGGAGATAGCGACATTCACCGTACTGATCAGCTCATCGGCAAAAAAGTCGGCGCAATATCCCCCGATGCATTTGGGGGATATCTATTAGGTTATAAAGTGTTAAGAGATTTGGGGTATGACACAGAAAAAGACTTTCGAATGCAGTTTTTGGGTTTCCCGGCGGATGCGCTGTTATACGCTTTACGGGATAAATCCCTCTCTGCAGCCATTGTCCCAGTCTGCCTATTAGAAAACATGGACAGTGAAGGACTGATTGATAAACACCAATTCCGTCCACTTGTTCAAAAAGAGAGTGCGTTACCCTGCCTAACCAGCACTGAACTTTACCCTAATTGGTCATTCGCCGCGTTAAGCGAAGTTCCTGACAATTTAGTGGATAAAGTCACCAAAGTTTTGCTTTCTGGCGATACGCCCAATATGCGCTGGGGGGCTCCAGCATCCATCACACAAGTTGAAAACTTACTGCGCGACGTTAACCAACACCCACAGCAACGGGAAATCTGGCAAGATATTGTCAGTTGGACAATTCAGCACCAAATTACCATCGGTATTATCGCTTTAATATTCTTATTGTTAGGTATTAACCACGTCTGGATAGCCTTCTTGGTTCGCCGTCGTAGCCAACAACTTGAAGTCGCACATAATCGCCTACGCCAGCAAGAAGCTAATCTACAAAAAGCGCAGCGACTCAATATATTAGGTGAAATGGCATCTGGGTTTGCCCATGAATTGAACCAACCGTTATCCGCGATTCGAAATTATGCCCAAGGCTCTATTTTGCGATTGAAAAAAGAGTCGGAAAACCACCCGCTTCTTGGTGCTATCAGTAAGATTGATGAGCAGGCTCAACGGGGGGCTGATATTATTCAAAACCTGCGTTTATGGGCCGGAAAACCGGGGCAAGAATCCCGTCTGACTCTACGCCAGCAATCCGTCAAACAGACCATTAATCATATTTGGCAACTGTTGCAAGTTGAGCAACATTTTCCAACCGTTAGGTTGCAATTACCCGAAACTCCCGATGTCCAGCTTTTGCTACCAGATACCCTACTCGACCAGTTGCTCTCAAATTTGATCAGCAATAGCCTACAAGCGGGTGCCACCACTTTAACCTTTGGCTTTCACTTTGCCGATGGACGCTTTTTACTTGTATTACAAGATGATGCCGGTGGAATGCCTGACGAGCAGCTCAATCAAGGGATCATGCCATTCGCCACCACTAAACAGGAAGGATTAGGACTCGGATTGGTGATTTGCCAGCGATTAATTCAAAGCCAAGGTGGGGATATTCGCATTGAAAATCAACATAATGATGACGGTAAGAATGGGCTGCGTGTGACGCTAATTTTTAATTACTCGAGATAATCAAAAATAGCGCATGTTTTGCCACACAAAAGATAACATTCCCAATAACTATATGTGACAATGTTATGCATACTACTTATATAAGCAAGAAACTTATACAAACAAGAAATAAGCCACGAGGGATGAATTAATGCCAGTCATTCACCTTGTCGACGATGACACCGATGTCACTGATTCCTGTCAATTTTTACTCGAAACGCTCGGCTATAACGTTGCCGTCTGGAACGACAGTGAGCAGTTCATCCAGCAAGCCCCTCTGCATGAGGAAGGCATTGTATTGCTCGATATGCGCATGCCAAAATTTGACGGGCGCCAAGTACATCAATACCTGAAAGAGCAGCAAAGCACCCTCGCAGTAATTTTCCTTTCTGGTCATGGGGATATCCCAATGGCAGTTGAGCAGGTGAAATTAGGCGCTATCGATTTTTTACAAAAACCCATTGATAGCCAGCAACTTGCCGAAACCCTTGAGCAAGCTCGCTTACAAACCATCAAAGCCACTGAACGCACATTGATTAAACAGCGTTATGAAACCTTAACGCCGAAAGAAAAAGATGTTTGCACCTATGTGCTTCAAGGGCTAATTAACCGCGAAATCGCAGAAGTGGCTTGCGTCTCTGTGCGAACCGTCGAAGTGCATCGCTCCCGAGTGATGGAAAAAATGGCAGTGAGAAACCTTGCCGAATTAATGAGCACCATGCAAACAGCACAACTTTTTGCGGGTTAATTTGATATCATTCAGATTAACAAGCTATTTTTAATTGAAATCCACTTAAGTAGAAACCGAAAAAACAATGATCCCAGCACCAAAATTTGAAAAAAGTTTATTACATCCCCGCTACTGGCTAGTTTGGTTTGGCATTAGTGTGCTCTACCTGCTCGTCCTGCTTCCTTATCCCATCATTTATTGGATAGGTACCCGTTTGGGGCGTTTCTCCAAGCGCTTCTTAAAAAAACGCGTCCAAATTGCCGATCGTAATCTGCAGTTGTGTTTTCCTGAGATGAGCCAAGAAGAGCGCCAAAAAATGGTGGATAAGAACTTTGAAGCCGTCGGTATGGGCGTTTTCGAAACGGGAATGGCGTGGTTCTGGCCTGATTGGCGAGTGCGCCGTTGGTTTAAAGTTGAAGGTCGTGAAAATATGCTCGCTGCTCAAGAAACCGGCCGTGGCATTATTGTGTTAGGTGTCCATTTCTTAACATTAGAAATCGGCGGTCGCGCATTTGGTATGTTGAACCCCGGCATTGGTGTTTATCGCGCTAACGATAATAAACTGATGGATTGGCTACAAACTCGCGGTCGTTTGAAATCCAATAAATATATGCTCGACCGTAAAGACGTTAAAGGCATGATCCGCGCATTAAAAGAAGGGGAAATTTTATGGTATGCCCCTGACCATGATTACGGTCCTCGAAACAGTTCATTCGCTCCATTGTTTGCAGTAGAAAAAGCAGCCACCACCAATGGCTCACAGATCTTATTATCTCTTGGCAATCCACTCGTTGTGCCGTTTTCAGCTATCCGCTTACCCGATGGTAAAGGTTATAAATTGCTGATCCAGCCTGCCGTGGACGATTTCCCTGTGGACGACAACGTCGCCACCGCGACGATGATGAATCAGGTCATTGAGAAAGAAATTTTACGGGCGCCAGAGCAATATATGTGGATGCACCGCCGTTTTAAAACGCGTCCAAAGGGAGAACCGTCCCTGTACGGCGATTTAGATAAAATCCACCACCGCTAGGCTATGTAATTCCCGACATTGTTGGTGTGTGGTGAATCACCCTATAGCTGCACATTTTCGAAACAACTCATATAGTAGCTAGGTGGTTCTCCCAAAATAGTTTGTGCTGCAGCTAGGCGGCAAATGAGTGGATCCCCAGGAGCATACAC